>CAIRNW010000237.1 GCA_903879995.1 uncultured Bacteroidota bacterium | reverse complement strand
TATTATCTGTTACTTCTTCGCCCATGGCCTCAGCCATTTCCTCACGCTTAGCACGACGAAGTTTTGCTTTTACACTTTTTCCTTTTCCAGTACCACCCGCCAACTTGGCCTGTGTTTCCTGAATCTTACGCTGAATTTCTTTCTCGTCAATCAGCTTGTCTTCCCGACGAACATTACCACGTTGTTGTGGCGGACGTTGATTGCCCGCACGTCCTCGGTTAAAACCACCACCACCGCTTGGACGGTTATCCTCTTTATTGATAAATACCTCGCGATGTGTTCCTTCTTTTTTAGTGATTGGAATACGCTTACGCGGTCTTTTCTCCTCACGAACGGGACGCGTATCATTATTGACCGGCAACTCAATTTTTCCAAGAATCTTGGGACCCGATAATTTTTCTACTTCAATATTTTCAATCGTGGGCGGTAATTCTTCAGCAGGTTCTACAGGCGCTGTTGCAGCAACGGCCGGAGCCTCTTCTTCTTTTTTCTTTTTGGAAGGCTTCTCTACCACTTGCTCAGGTTCTTCCTTCTTAGCCTTTGCTCCTTTTTTAGGACGAACAGAAGAATCAATAGCATCCAGATCAATCTTCTTAACAACCTTAGGCCCTTCCATGGTTGGCGCTTCCGCCTTCACCACCACTTCTTCCACTTTTTCTTCTTTTACTGGAGCAGGTGCTGGCGCAGCAGGTGCCGCCGGTTCCTCTTTTTTCTTGGTCGCTTTTCCAGACTTAAATGAAATTTCCTCTTCCTCTTTTTTCTTACGCACTTCTCCCTGCGCCGTTTTCGGAAGCTCCAGCTGGTCGCTTTTCATTTTAGCGGCCTTATCGCTCTGGAATTCCTGTTGGAGCGAACGGTACATATCCTCCGTTAGTTTGGAGGTTGGCTTTAGATCATCCTTGGCAAAACCTTTCCCTACCAAAAACTCAATAAGGGTGTCTTGTCCAATGTTGAACTCTTTGGCCGCCGCCAGTAATCGAGGAAGTTTTAATTCTGCCATTCAGTTGTTTTAAAAAAACTAGTTATTCATTTTCAAACTCGGTCTGAAGCACCCGACGAACCTCGTCAATGGTTTCTTTCTCCAGATCCGTACGACGCTCCAATTCATCGGCTGACAATTTGAGTACGCTGCGTGCCGTATCACAACCCACGCGCTTCAACTCGTCAATTACCCACTCATCAATCTCGTCTGTAAACTCTTCCAGATCGATATCGAACTCTTCTTCTTCTTCGCCCAGGTTGTCGCGATAAACATCCAACTCATAGCCAGTTAACTCAGATGCCAACTTAATATTAACACCTCTGCGTCCAATTGCCAGCGATACCTGATCGGGAGCCAGATAAACATTTGCATGTTTATTCTCTGTATCCAGTTCCATGCTGGTAATACGAGCTGGTGTAAGTGAACGCTGAATCAACAATTGAATATTAGTGGTGAAGTTAATCACATCAATATTTTCATTTTTCAATTCGCGAACAATTCCATGAATACGACTACCCTTCATACCCACACAAGCTCCTACTGGATCGATACGATCATCATAGGACTCAACCGCCACTTTAGCACGTTCTCCTGGATCACGAACAATTTTCTTGATCACAATCAATCCGTCAAAAATTTCAGGTACTTCAATCTCCAACAACTTCGCTAAAAATTCCGGAGCGGTACGCGAAAGAATAATTACGGGATTGTTATTTTTCATATCCACTCGTCTGATCACAGCACGAATAGATTCGCCTTTCTTGAAATAATCTTGTGGGATTTGCTCACTCTTGGGAAGAATTAGCTCATTACCTTCTTCGTCCAACAATAAAATCTCTTTTTTCCAAACCTGATAAACCTCAGCACTGATAATATCTCCAACGCGATCGCCATACTTCTTTGCCAACGCATTCTTTTTGATATCACCAATTCGACTTGCTAAGGTTTGCTTCGCAGCCAAAATAGCACGACGGCCAAAATCTAAAAGATCAATTTCCTGATAGAGTTCCTCGCCCACTTCAAAGTCTGGCTCAATTTTTACAGCATCAGAATACGCGATCTGTGCCAAAGGATCTTCTACCTCGCCATCTTCAACAATCATCCGGCGACGGATAATTTCCAAGTCCCCTTTTTCTGCGTTTACGATTACGTCGAAGTTTTCGTCACTTCCGTATTTTTTGCGTAACAGTGTTTTGAAAACGTCTTCCACCACTTTCATCATCGTCGGACGATCGATATTTTCCGCATCTTTAAAATCCTGGAACGCATCGATTAGATTAATACTGGCCATACTGCAAATTTTTGAACCGTTTCGTTTTTAAAATTTGATTTGAACTTTTGTTGTTTTTATAGTTGATAAAGGAATCGTCAGTTCACTGACTACCGCCTTCTTTCCTTTCCCTTTTGTTATCTCCAGATCCAGTTCAGTTTCCCGAACGGCTTTCAATACCCCTTCCTCTTTTATTCCATCTTCCCGAACCACCTCTACCGGACGGCCCACATTTTTAATGTATTGCCGGTGTAGCTTTAGAGGCTCATCCAGACCCGGTGAAGACAATTCGAGCGAAAAATCCCCATCCGGAAACATAGCCTCCTCCTCTAATTGCCGATAGAATTTGCGATTATAAGCCACTAGCTTATCTACGCTAACTCCTTGATCCCCATCGATATACACCTTAATATTATTCGTGGGTTTAATCCGGATTTCCACCAAAAAGAGTTCATTTTCAGCCTCAATCAGGCGGTTTACCTTCTCTGTCAAAGTACTTATCAGGGCGCTGTTGTCCATATAGCTAAAAAGAAGAAGGGAACGAATTCGTTCCCTTCCATCATCTTCAGAGTGCAAATTTAGGCAATCCCCCTGTTTTGACCAAAAAACAATAGGAACCGTCGCTACTTATCTTTGCCATCCCATGAAGTATATCCTTTACTTTTTCCTGGCCTATTTTGCTTTTCAGTTCATTTTCAGGCTGGTAGTACCCCTTTTTCTGGCTGGAAGGACCCTTAGAAAAGGCTTTCGTCAAATGAAGGAGCAAATGGAGCAGCAGATTCGTCAGCAGGGCGGCTTTACAAACAGCCAGGCAGATCAAACTGCTGGTTCGTCCTATACAAATACTAAAACCAGCCCCACCGCAAAAAGCCGGAAGGAGGACTATTTAGATTTTGAGGAGGTTAAAGAAGAGTAAAACTTGCTTTTTGAGTAGCTTGACTATTTCCACCAATATAAACATGGAACAGCCCTGGTTCTGCTACTAGTTCCAGTTTCTCGTTGAAAAAAGAAAGTGCCGTTGGATCAAGTGTAAATATCACTTCTCGAGATTCTCCAGGATTAAGACGAATTTTTTCAAATGCTTTTAACTCCCGCTCAGGTCTTACAATCGATCCCACTACATCCTGAAGATACAATTGCACCACCTCCTCTCCTGCGTAGTTGCCCGTATTGGTTACTGTAACACGCGCTTGCATGGATTGCCCTTTTGAAAGCGTATTTGCACTTAACTGTACTGAACTATATTGAAAGCTAGTATAACTCAATCCGTACCCGAACACATAACGTGGACTATTGGGAAGATCGGTGTATGCAGTAACATACGTATTATCGGTGTCGGATTTAAATGGACGACCCGTACTCAGGTAATTATAATAGATAGGAATCTGCCCTTCACTTCGCGGAAATGTGATTGGCAACTTTCCCGACGGATTATAATCACCAAACAACACATCTGCAATTGCATTTCCTGCTTGTGTACCCAACCACCAAGTGTATACAATGGCCGGCACATGATCAGCAATCCAGTTAAATACTAATGGACGCCCCGCACTGATCAATACAATAACAGGTTTGCCGGTTGCCACCATCTCTTTGACTAACTGCTCTTGAACACCTGGTAATTGTAATTGACTTCTGCTCTTAGCTTCCCCAGACATTATTGCAGACTCTCCAATACTAAGTATAATTAGATCGGCTTCGCGCGCAGTTTTTCTAGCGGCTGTAAACCCAGTTGTATCACTCCCGGTAATTTCACAACCCTTTGCATAAGTTAAAGAATTAGCGTTCCCTAATTTATTGATGAATCCTTGCCACAGTGATACTACTCTGGTAGAATCATCAGGCCAGCTGTAACTCCAAAAACCATTATTATCCCCAATGGCTTTTACCAAGGGGCCAATCAGTGCTATCTTTTTCTTACTGCCACTATGCAAGGGTAATAATGGCTGGTTGCCAGGAGTAAACTTATCGTTCTTCAACAACACTATACTTTTACGAGCCATCTCTCTTGCCACCTGTAAATGGGCGGGGTTATTCCAAACAGCTTGTTCTCTTTTTTCATCTGAAAATCGATAAGGATCCTCAAATAAACCCAACTCAAACTTTTTATACAATACACGCTTCACCGCATCATTAAGTTGAACCGTATCAATTTTTTTATCCTTGACTAACTCTACTAGATGAGCCACATAAGCACGGCTTTCCATATCCATATCGGATCCAGCATTCATAGCTATACGTGCTGCGTCTTTTAGATCTGCTGCATATCCATGGTTGACCATTTCACCCACACTACCCCAATCACTCACAACAATTCCTTTAAAACCCCAATCTCCTTTCAAGATTTTACGTTGTAAAAAAGAACTACCCGTAGCAGGAACTCCGTTCAGATCATTGAATGAATTCATAAATGAAGCAACCCCTGCTTCTTTAGCCGCTTTGAATGGAGGAAGATAAACTTCATAGAGTTTTCGTACACTCATGTCAACGGAATTGTAATCACGTCCGCCCTCCGCTGCACCATAAGCAGCAAAATGTTTGGCGCAAGCCATTACAGCATCTGTATTGCCAATTCCTTTTCCTTGAAAACCTTTAACACGAGCAGCAGCGATGAGGCTAGCGAGATAGCTATCTTCCCCCGCACCTTCCATTACACGTCCCCAACGAGGATCACGCGCAATATCAACCATCGGTGCAAAGGTCCAGTGAATACCAGACGCTGCTGCTTCAACCGCTGCAATTCTTGCAGTTTGTTCCATAGCAGCTAAATCCCAACTTGCTGCCTCTGCCAATGGAATGGGAAAAATAGTACGATATCCATGAATTACATCCTGTGCAAATAGCAATGGAATACGCAAGCGGGATTGCATCGCAATCTCTTGTAAAGAGCGCGTACGGGCGGCCCCCGTTACATTCAAATAAGAACCAATTTTCCCTTGACGAACACGATCCTGTTTATCTCCATCTTTTGTAATCGGTCCAGTAGCAGCAAAATCACTGCTCAACTGATTAAGCTGACCAACTTTTTCCTCAAGCGTCATCAAACTAAGCAGTGAATCAACTTTTTTATCAATAGCTGAATGCTGTGCAAACAGTGTACAAGGAATTAAGGTGAGAGACAATAACACCAAACGAAAAAAATTCATACTAAATTTTTATTGATATACCCGCACGTAGTCAATTAAAAACTGTTGTGGAAATATGGAATCATCAATCCCATACTTTCCGCCCCAGGCACCACCCACAGCAATATTGAGAATCAGATGAAACCGTTGATCATAGGGCCAGGTAGCTGATCCTTTTCCATCATTTTCGAAATAATTGATTCGCTGCTTGTCAACATAAAAAGAAATAGACTTTTCATTCCATTCAATGGCATATGTATGAAATGTAGTAGAAAGTGAATTGAGCGCGATGCCTTTTACTTTTTGAGTTCCAATCATTCCATTGTAAGCCTCCGTGTGAACAGTCCCAAAAACTGAATCTGGATAATAACCCACAAACTCCATGATATCAATCTCTCCACTTTTTGGCCAAATACCGTATTGATTATCGGTGGGCAGCATCCAAATAGCAGGCCAAATCCCCTTTCCTTTGGGTAATTGAGCACGAACTTCAATTCTACCGTATTTCCAATCGCCTTTATACTTACTTACTAAACGAGTAGAGGTATACCGAGCATCTTCCCAATTTTCTAAATGCGCTTCTAAAACCAGGTTTCCATTTTCTACACGTGCATTCTTTTTTCTTTCCCAAGTATAAAATTGTGCCTCTTGATTTCCCCATCCACAATTTACCGGACAACCTCGTCCTTTGTCATAGCCCCAGCGTGTTGAATCAGGAAGGCCTGAATAAGTGAACTCATCCGCCCATACCAATTTCTTATAGGTAGTCTGTGCTGCAACAGAAAACGATGCAGCATAAAATATAATAAGCATCAACCCCAACCGGCTGTAAAGTTTCACAGTTAGTATTTTATTTAGTTGTACACGCGTACATAATCAATTTCCATCACGGAACTAGTAAAAGCAGGATCCACTGCGCCTCCAAAATTTCCACCCATCGCTACATTGAGTAAAAGAAAAAATGATTGATTGAATGGAAGTGTTGCAGCATTAGGAAACGTAAAGTAGACAGCATCATCAATCATGAACTTGATAAACTGATCAGTCCATTCGATGCTGTATACTCTGAAAACGGTAGAAACGTTTGAGCTAAGAACGGTTCCGCCAATACCTCCACCTCCCGAATTACCCGTATAGTGTACCGTTCCATGAATTCGGTTAGGATCATTGCCCCTGTGTTCCATAATGTCTATTTCGCCACAAGCCGGCCAACCCACTGCACCAATATTATTACCGAGCATCCAGATAGCAGGCCAGGTTCCCGCACCAACTGGTAGTTTAGCACGAACATCAACGCGACCGTACTTGAAGGAAAATTTATTACGAGATAAAAGTCTTGCAGAGGTAAAAGGACTGCCCGAAAAGTTTTCTCGAATTGCAGTGATCTTCAAAGTACCATTTGAAATGCTGGCGTTGTCTAATCGATTGGTGTAGTATTGTAACTCTGCATTACCCCAACCGCCAGCACCAATATCATACCCCCATTTAGCGGGATCGGGGGCACCGGGTGAATCGAATTCATCTGCCCACACCAAAGATCGAGCTACTGCAACTGTAATTGTTTTTCGTAAGGAAGCCGTTTGTCCACCAGCACTTTTGGCAATTACGTTAACATCATAAGTGCCAGATGCTGTATACCGATAGGTTAGATTCCCGTCTGCAACTGTTCTGAATACACCGTTTCCCAAGTCAAAATCAAAGGAAACTGTATTTGTAGCAGTGGCTTTGAACTGGACAGTTCCACTATTATCAGTGCTAACGGTTGTGACTAAGTCTAAATTAGTGGGAGGTCCTGCGGGAGGGGGTGTATTCCCCTTCCCGCAAGAAGCTGCCATCAATACCCATGCACTACATACAAATAGTAAGGATCGAAACACAAATCAAGGCTTTGGCTTTAGCTTTTGATACCAGGAGTTGTTATCAGATCCAATATTACGTAAATGAATGCTGGTAGAAGTAATCGAAAGAATTTCGTAAGTAACTCCCCCTGTACCAAAATTGATGATCCCATTTCCTGGCACTGTAAATTGAATCTGTGTAGATACAGACGCACTGGAACCAGAAGTAGCATTCATAAAAATTAATTGCTTGTTACCACCCGTAGACATTGGATAACAACCATCCCCACCACTGAAGCCATAAAAACCAGTTGAAGCACCAATGGAGAATGAAGCGCCTTTATTATCTACGTTCATGAAAACACGTCCAGCTGCGTCTTTTGAAAAAGTAATCTCATCATCATAAGCACAAGCTTCACGTGTATTAGGGACAGCCGCATACCAAATAGGAGAAAACTCATTGTTAGGACCTACTCCAAAATGTCCAGGAGCATCTTTATCAGTAACCCACACTTTAGAACCTGAACCTGTGAGTGCAGAAACAATAGCTGTTGGAATTTGGAAAGCTACAAATACAGTAACACGCTTACTGATAGTAGAAAGCGAACCTCCTGTTCCTACCGCATTAACAGTAATAGTGTAGGCATTTGTTCCTGGGTTATTGTATTTATACGTTAAGGTACCAGCAGGCACTACTTGCTTGATTCCGTCACCAAAATCAATTTGATAAGTGAGCGCCCCTGTTGCTTTGGCAGTGATAGTAACCTGACCGGATCCGTTTCCATTAGGATTATTAGCATCTACGCCCACAACCGCAGTAGTAAGCGTTAGGCCAGAGGGATTAACCAGATCACCGAAACTATACTCTTGTTTTTTACACGCTGTTAGTGTTGCAGTCAACACCAAAAAGAGCGCGATTAGTTTATTCATGGATTTCATGGCAAGAAGTTTTAAAATTAATTGAGTCGAATATCATCAAAGTAATAAGTGAAATTGGGGGAACCATCTCCCATCACACCTAAATCAAATATGATAACAATACGATCGTAGGGATTAGCCGTATTGATACCAGTAAAATCAAAGCTCAATTCCTGCCAGGCGTTTCCGTTAGGAATCACCACTTCGCGTTCAAAGTTTTGACCAGGATTTGCAGAATTTTCAACTTTCAACAACACCTTGGCGCCAGCACGTGGAGAATAAACCTTCATACGCAGCGCACGTGATAATGCAAAATTGATGGGACCATCCAATGTCAAGAAACTTCCGCCCCACACCTGACCTGCATTCTTCACCATTTTCACCACTTTAGCACTGGTATTGATTCCCGCCACAGATGGGTTAGCCACTACCGTAGCGTTACCACCATCAAAATCGAACCAGCCATAAGTAATTGGATATTCAAAGTTCAATGGCAATTGTAAGGGGAAGGTGTTAGTCAAACGGATATCATCGAAATAGAATGTAAAGTTAGAAGACCCATCTCCCATTGTACCTAATTCAAAAATCAATACAATTCGATCGTAGGTATTAGCAGCATTAATTCCAGAATAGTCAAATACAAGATCTTCCCAAGCATTAGCAATACTGGTAGAAACTTCTTTTTCATAATTCTGTCCGGGATTTGCAGAATTTTCAACTTTCAATAACACCTTAGCACCCACACGAGGTGAGTATACCTTCATCCGGAATACTTTGTTTGTTGAAAAATTCATGGGAGAGCTCAACGTAAGGAAGCTTCCACCCCAAACCTGTCCGGCATTCTTTACCATCTTACCAACTGAACCACTGGTATTAATACCACCGGAAACTGGATTGGCAACTACGGTAGCCGTTCCACCATCAAAATTGAACCAAGGATAGGTAGAGGCCCCCGCTTCAAAATCAAGAGGAAGTTCTAAAGGCAATGTATTAACCAACCGGATATCATCAAACAACCACGTAAAGTTTGCAGAACCATCGCCCATCGTACCATTATCAAAAATTAACACGATCCGATTATAGTTATTCGCAACATTGATAGCGCGGTAATCAATCACTAAATCTTCCCAAGCATTGGCACGAGTAGTCAACACTTCCTTCTCAAAATTCTGTCCGGGGTTTGCTGAATTTTCAACCTTGAATAAAACCTTGGCACCCACACGTGGAGAATACACTTTCATGCGGAAGATCTTGTTGGCTGAAAAATCAATATTACTACTTAAGGTCAAAAAGCTACCTCCCCAAGGCTGACCAGCATTCTTCACCATTTTAGCCACTTTAGCGCTGGTGTTAATTCCATTTGACTGAGGATTAGAAATCACGGTTACATTTCCTCCATCAAAATTGAACCAGTTATAGTTGATAGTGGGTGATTCAAATGTCAAGGGCAGTAAAATTGGATCTACGATAGTGATTGGAACGATGCGTTGTGTAGTAGCAGCTCCACCACTAAAGGCGATTACTTTTACTTGATAGGTACCCGTAGCGGCATAAACATTACTCACTGTTTGCCCTTCTAAGAAAGTAACTGGAGTTTCTGTTGGACTTACACCAAAATAAACTTTGAAGTTAGTTTCATACAGCGCCGTTGCGCTTACGTTAACCTTGTAATTGTTAGCCGGATCTACGGTAACACTCACCTCCAGATTTTCGGGAGCACGAAAAGTAACAGTTAACTGCTTAGTTACTTCAGTTTTTTTACCACTAACTGAATAGCCAATAATTTTTACAGGATATACGCCCTCCTGGTACACATGGGTTGTATTTTTACCAGCTACCACTTTTGCCGGGGTATTGTTACCATCTCCATAATAAACCTCATATGCAACCGCACCCACTCCATTGGGAGTGATGGTTACCAATCCCGTGTTGTCCTGCGTAATCTCAAACATAGCAGACAACTCCGAAGGGGCTTCACCGCGATCTACAAAAGAAGTATCGGTAAATTCTGTTTTGGTACAGGCGACCAATAGCAGGGCGCTCATTAACCAACTTACAAGAATGTTTATCTTTTTCATAATTAACTTTTTAATTGTCTTTTAGTAACCTGCATTTTGAGTTAGGTTGGAGATCAATACTTCCTGTTGAGGAATTGGAAATACCTCATGCTTATTTGCAGAAAATCCAGTGATCTTGGCAGCCGCTTGCCCAGTTCTAACCAAGTCAAAGAAACGATCCCCCTCCATAGCTAACTCTAAACGACGTTCCGTCAATATTGCCTGGTACAAGGTTGCACCCGTGGAAGTAATATTATGAAGGTTATCGCGGAATGCACGCTGACGAACTAAATTCAAATAAGTCTGTGCTTTTGTATCGTTAGCAGCCGTAGCCTTATTAAATGCTTCCGCGGCCATTAATAAAACATCAGCATAACGAATGATGCGGAAATTATTCAAGTAATTCAATTCAATCTGACCTGAAGTTTGTCCTTTTCTGGGTAAGTACTTTTGATTATATAAACCAGTGTTTTTGTAAGGAGCTACCTGATAGGTAATACCAAAGGAAGGATTCGCATTTTTATAAGCCTCGATATCTAACACAGTAACGGCTTTACGCTGATCACCGGCTGCATAGGCATTTGCCAAATCCTGAGTAGGAAGATTAGTACTCCATCCAGCTGCATAAGGCATAGCGGCAGAGCCATTCAAACCTCTGATTCCACATTGCTGGATAGCATAATTACCCTGTCCGCGTGTTACAGCACCCCAGTTGTAATAAGGAGAGGTGTTGGTGTATTGAATTTCAAAAATAGACTCTGGTCCATTTTCGCCAGACTCCAGAAACATGGAGCCAAAATCATCTACTAAGCGAAAAGCATTTGAAGTGATGATGCTTTCTAAAACGGGAGCAGCCGCATCATATTTTTTCTGGTAGAGAAGTACTTTACCAAGTAGCGCCTGTGCTGCGTATTTTGTAATACGACCTTTCTGCACTTGTACGGCAGGTAATGCAGCGATGGCAGCATTCAGGTCTCTTTCAATCTGAGCATACACATCAGCCTTTGGACTACGTTGTAATGTGGCAGACTCACTTAAAGAAAGTCTCTTTTCAGTGAAAAGTGGAACGTCTCCGAAGAACTTTACTAAATGAAAGAAGTAGTAAGCTCGTAGGAAATAAACTTCTCCATATAATGCATCTTTCCCCGCGAAAGTAACTGTGTTACCAGCTGGATTTTTATCCTTGTATTGATGCAGGTAGTTGGCTCTGTTGATGCCCTCATAAGCAGCTTGCCATAGTTCAGTCAACGTAACATTGACAGGCGTGTGAGTCATGTCATCAATCTGTTGTAGAGAAAGAACATCCGATGCATTCTCTCCACCACTCACGGCGTTATCAGATGCGATATCGCCAACTGGCACAGCCTGGTTTAACCATTGTAATGGTGTATACGCACTCACAGCCATTGTTCGATAATCGGATTCAGAGCGGAGGTAATCCAACTCAGTAATTCTGAAATCTTCCCGTGGATTGTAATCAACCCATTTGGTGCAAGAAGAAAACAATAGCACCACCCCCATCAGGAAGCTAAGCGGTTTTAATGTATTTGGTTTCATATTCGCAATCATTTAAGTTGATTAAAGTTTAATATCAAGTCCAAGTGTGAACGTACGAGGTTGAGGATAAGAGCCTCTGTCAACCCCTGTGTCAAGAATTCCACCTGCAATTTCAGGATCGAATCCAGTGTACTTGGTAAACACAAATGCATTTCGTACTTGTCCGTACACACGGAAAGAAGAGAACCAACTATTCTTAGAGCGAGCGGGAATAGTATAGCCCATTTGAATATTCTTGATCTTAATGAATGAACCATCCTCAACGTAACGATCCGATACACGAATGTTGCTGTTTGCATCCACAAAAGAGTAACGAGGATTACGCGCATCATTAGTAGTTCCCTCACCAGTCCAACGCGCTAGTACGCTACGATCCTTATTTGTATAGTTAGCATTACGCTCATATGCACGATAAACATCATTGCCAACAGAAGCATAGGTAAAGGCTGTGAAATCTAGTTTACCCCACTCCATTGACAGATTCCATCCCATCGTAAAGTCTGGGAATGGATCACCAATCTGTGTCATATCCTGTGCATTGATTAATCCATCTTTATTCATGTCAACAAAACGGATATCACCAGGAACTGCACCCGGCTGAGCAGCAGAGCCTGCGATTTCAGCCTGATTTTGGAAAAGTCCGTTCGTTTTATAGCCAAAGAAATAACCAGGTGTGAATCCTTTTTCAAAAACAGTTACGCTTTGTGATTGACCATTAAAATAATAACCCCCCATGATACGAGCAGTACCATCACTATTCGTAGCGGTTACTTCATTTTTAGCAGTAGTAAAAGTGACTGCATTGATCAACTTCACACGCTTAGCAATAGTCTGGTTATACGAAAGTGTCAAGTCAATACCGGTACTTCTGGTAGCACCAATGTTTGAGGTTGGAATAGGTACAGTACCCAAGTAAAGTGAAGCGGAAGGTGTAAATAATAAACCATCCACCTCTTTCTGGAAATAATCAGCAGAAAGACTTAGGGCACCTTTGAATACGCTCAAATCAAAACCAGCATTCAATTGAGTTTGCTTTTCCCAACGAAGTGCATCATTTGCAGCAGAACCTACTGTGCTACCAGCATAGAATACGTTATTGAAATTATATCCATTACTGTTAGCTGTAGGACCATAGCTAGGTCCTCCATTTACGATACCAACAAATTGAGGATCTACGTTCTCATTTCCTGTAGTACCGTAGCTGGTACGGATCTTTAAATAGTTGATGAATTTAGAATTGAAGAAATTTTCGTTGCTCACAACCCAACCGGCAGATCCCGATATGAAGTTGGCAAACTTATTTTTCACACCAAACGCATAGGAGCCATCACGACGAATGGTTCCAGACAATAAATACTTATTATCAAAGTCGTAATTCAATCTTCCAAAATAAGAAAGATTACGGCGGAAGTACTGATAGTAATATCCGCTTAATGCATTTGTATTGGCTGCCGTATTATTTCCGGTAGCTGCAGTAAAATCAGCAAACTCCCATGAGTTAAAAGGAACATCCTGACGTGTAGCACCGGCTGCATTCCCAGAAACTCTTGCCACAGCAAATCCAGCTACTGTTTCAAAGTGATGCTGATCGCCCACATTAAAATTGTAGTTAGCGAATGACTCCCACGTATAATTGAAATTGCTGACTTTCTCATGTGCCACACTATTGAAACGTCCTGCTACTGAGGAACCATCAGCGTTCATTGAATTATCTATGTTATTTGGACCATAGAATACCAGGGGCGTAAAGCTCTTGGCATTCCCATCATATTTAGTGTATCCAAAGCGAGAGGTCAGTCTTACATTTTTTAGCAACTGATACTGTAGTTCAAACTTACCATACAACTTAGAACCCATGTTCTTATTGTAGGTATTCTCCAGCTTAGTTAACGGGTTGAAAACTTCAGATAATAATAAGTTGCTGAATCCATACTGACCCGGTGTGCCAGCAACAGTATTATTCACTGAAACTGTTGGATCAAAGTTTAATGCACTACCCAATATACTATTGAAGGAATTCTCCTGAATTCCACGTCCATCCAGAATTACACCCGTTGTGTTCAACAGGAACTTGAGCTTTGAAGTAAGATCAAAGGTCAGGTTAGCTGTGAAATTACCACGGCTAAATCTGGACTTTTCATTACCTCCAACAATTCCACCCTGGCTGGTATAGCCAGCGGAGAGAAAATAACCCATGCGATCAGAACCACCACGTGCAGAAATTGTATGCGATTGAAGTGGCGCCATTTTAAAAACCTCATTCTGCCAATTGGTTCCTACTCCGATCTGTGAAAGGTTAGGAAAAACAACAGGACCACCGGCAACAGTGCTACCCTCATTAATCATAGCAGCATACTCAGTACCATTAAGAACGCCCACTGTATTAATTACATCTTGCATACCATAGCTGGCATTCACAGTAATATCCGTTTTTGTAGCCTTACGACCAGATCTTGTGGTAACCACAATAACTCCATTACCACCGCGTACTCCATAAATAGCAGCAGTAGCTGCATCTTTTAATACGTTGATAGACTCTATATCAGTAGGAGCGATTGAATTGAGGTCAGTTAAAGTTTGAGGTACCCCATCTATAATAACCACTGGGTCGGTACCTGAAAAAGAAGGAATACCACGCACCAACACAGTAGGCTTAGCACCAGGCGTTCCAGGCTGGATAACGTTAACACCTGAAGCGCGACCTTGCAAGGCCTCTTCCATACGAGTTGGACGCAATTTTTCAATGTCAGCACCTTTTACGGTTGAAATTGCTCCGGATACTTTTGTCAAGCGCTGGGTACCATAACCCACCACCACTACATCCGCAAGAGTGGTTTCCGCAGACTCTTCAAGCTGAATTGTAAGATCGGAAACAGCACCAGTTAATGCATACTCGGTGGGGTTCATCCCAACATGGGTTATGACCAAAACAGACCCCGCAGAGCCAGCAATGGTAAATCTTCCACGAGCATCGGTAGCCGTTTTTTGATTGGTTCCTTTAATGGTAACCGTGGCACCAGCTACAGATTCGCCAGTTGCCTTGTTTAAAATTCGTCCAGAAATTGGATTGTTTTGAGCCCAAAGGTTGATGCTAAGCAGAAGGCATAGCATTAACGAGGCCCACCAAGTTAATTTTGGTTTCATACGACAAGCATTAGGTTTTAGTTAGCCTAGATGTAGACATACAAAGTACTTGTATGGTTGTTTGCTGTAAAAATATTTTACCTCATCTTTACTACATCAATATTTATAATATATTGATTATCAATCAACTTAAAATATCTCAGTACTACATCAAAGGAATGAATTATATTGAACCCACCAATTTTGCAATGAGATACTACTTCACCCTACTTTTAATAGGCGCAATCACTTTGTCTAAGGCTCAGAATACAATTGGCCTTCCAGAGATAAACAATTTTCAGAAGATCCAGTACAAGGCTGGGCTTCAAAATTGGGACATTCGTCAAGACCAAAAAGGAGTATTGTATATAGCAAATAACGAAGGGGTGCTCACCTATAATGGAAGTAATTGGATCCTACATCCCCTACCCAATAAAACCATTGCCCGTTCTCTGGAAATTGTTGCTGATTCAATAATATATGTAGGGGGTCAGGGAGAATTGGGATATTTCAGCCCAAATAAGGCTGGCTCACTTTCCTTCACTTCACTCTTAGACAAAATCCCTGCAAATGACCGTTCATTCGGGGATGTTTGGGATATCGTTTCACACGGTTCCAGTGTTTTTTTCCGGTGCAGCAATAAAATATTTGAATTATCCAAAGGGAAAATAAGAATCCACGCTCCCCTTGGTGAATGGGCCTACTTGGGCGCCACACAAAACAGATTACTTGCACAAGACTTTGAAAAGGGTTTATTGACCTATGAAAGAGGCAGATGGGTATCGCTTGATTCCAATACCGTATTGTCAAAGGGCGATCCTATTACAGGAATTCTGGAAATAGGAAACGACAGCTTGCTTATCACTACGCTAAAAAATGGAATTTTTGAGTTGTATAACAACTTGATTCGACCACAACTATCTCCCAACAGGTCTTTATTTATTCGAGACAGAATTTACGCGGCAACCCTAATCAATAGGAATGCTCTTGCAATAGGAACCAGTAATAATGGCGTTTACATTGTAAATAAACAAGGAGCTATCATTCAGCATTTCTCAAAAAAAGAAGGATTACAGCAAAATAATGTTTTAAGCGTTTTTTGTGATCAGCAACAAAATTTATGGTTGGGCCTAGATAACGGGATTGACTTTATTGCGTATAACAGTGCAATCAAGCAGATATCCCCAGGTGAGGAGGATGGTCCAGGCTATGGGATTGCGCTACTCAATAATAATTTATATATAGGAACATCAACCGGGCTCTATCAAGCACCTGTGAAGGACGTAAATGATTTGAGTTATGTATTAGGAAGTTTTAGAAAAATACAAAACAGTGAGGGCCAGATATGGAATCTCACTGTAATCAATAATAAACTGATTGCAGGCCATCACGAAGGTGGGTTCATGGTAGCAGGAGACAAAGCAAATTATTTTAACCGAATAGCAGGAAACTGGAATTTCATACCCTTTCAATTAAATGGAATACCCCAGCTAGCCATCGGTCACTACCAGGGCATATCCATCTTTGATCAGCAGCGTAATAACTATATTTTAAACACAGTCATACCCGATTTTGAGGAATCGTCACGATACATGGTCTCTGACACAGATGGGAACTTATGGATATCGCACCCCTATCATGGCATCTTCAAAGTGAGTCAACAAGGAGAAAAAGTGAAGATTAGCAAATATGAAAAAGACAAAGGCATACCCACACCGCTCAATAACCATATTTTTAAAATAGAGGATCAAATAGTACTCGCAACAGAACGTGGAATTTATAAATACGAACAAGC
>CAIRNW010000236.1 GCA_903879995.1 uncultured Bacteroidota bacterium | reverse complement strand
GCTCAAATACGCTATGGACAAAGGACTCTATGTGCGCTGTGATGGGGTCTCCGAATGGGCCAACCCCTTTGTAGCCAATGTAGATGGCACGTATGAGGAAGTGTATGACCTGTATGCCAAACACTACCTGCCTTACAAAAAGGAGCTGCTGAGCCGTATCCATGCACTCAAAGGCAAAGCCCTGGGTGCGCATTGCTACCCAGAGAAGTGTCATTGTGAGGTGCTGCGGGATAAGGCGGAGAAGGGGTAGGAAGGAAGTAAGGGTGAAATGTTTCGGGGTTTGCTTTGTTGGGGTTCGGTGATACGGTAGTTAACTGAAACTGAAATGAAAAAAAATTAAAATAAATAAATATGAAATTTACTGTAATAATTTATATTTTTTCGCTGCCCTTTCAACTGCCATGGCTCAGGATAGGTTCAGAGTGGATTACGATCTTGTCGCAAAATATGAATATGGTTCATGGGAAGGTTGGGAGGAGGACGACGATACCGTTGTATTCAATTCAAACGACAATGGCGACATTATACATTACAAGGCAAGTGGCAAAAAAGAAACTTATCGAAAAGTGGTAAAGAAGGATGAAGGTTACACCGATAGTGGCAAACATTACCAAATTATCGCTATACTTGACGAAGACGGCATGAAAATGTTGTTGCCGTACTTTGATGATTCAACTATTGGAATAAAACTTATACTATCTTCTGATTTTATGATACAGTTTGCTAAAAAAGAGTAATAATAAATTTTATTAAAAGTGCCGTAGTTCATTGCTTCCTTATTTGACATTTGCTCTACTCATACTTTGCTGACCATGAAGTTGGTCAGGTACTGCATTTGAAACATACAAGTTTCTAAGCAAGAAAGTTTGAAACTTTCTTCTTCTAAATTTGGACACAGGTTTGAATAAACCTGATAATGCGGTGAACGTTATGTTTGTATTCATCATTAGACTGTTTAAGTTTAATTGGTACAAAGATAATATAACCATTTGGGAAAGTGGCGCAGTAAAAGGCTACTGAAAAGTAGTCATAATAAAACAGCGAGTAGGACGAAAACCTCATTGATAGGCTTCGTCAGTCACGTCAGATAATGCTTTAAATAGCAGGAACTGCCACGGCATTGGGCTACGGCATTTTTAATTTATGGAATCACATAAAAAAACGAAAGACTGGTTTAAAGTAAAAGGGTACGTTCATTTGACCCCAAAACTTAAAAAGAGCGACAAGGTTTGGATAGAACCCAAAGTTTCTGATTGTGAGTTTGTGGCAAAATACGCCTTCTACCCACTAATTCATAGGAAACTTACTCAACGCAGATACAAAGTTCCAAAAGGCGGAGATAGTCGTGAAAATTCAAAAAATACAGAGAAGCCAAGAGAAATTTTTTATGCTTCTCATCTTGATACTCAAATTTACTCTTATTATGCCAAAGAGGTTTTGGGCAAAATCTATGAAGATAATTTAGCAAAAGAGCCAGATTTGTCAAAATGTATTTGTGCCTACCGTTCCGTAAAGGCTGACCAATACAGAAATAAGTCAAATATTGATTTTGCAAAGGAGGCATTTACCTCAATAGTAAACCAAGGCGATTGTATCGCTTTGGCATACGATATTGAAAAGTTTTTTGACACTCTTGACCATGTACACTTAAAAAAGTCGTGGTGTGATTTACTAAAGATAGATAAATTGCCGAATGACCATTTCAATATTTTTAAATCATTGACCCGCTTTTCATTTGTAGAAGAACTTGATTTAATTGAAGAATTTGATTTTGAGCATTTCAAAGATTTAAAGCGTGATGAAGTACTTTGTTACTGTTGCAATCCCAGAGAATTTCGAGACAGAGTAAGAGGAAATAAAAACAAAAAGGGAAAAACTTTACTTAAAAAACAGAAACCCATAGATGGTAAAATCAAGGGTATTCCCCAAGGTACGGCAATAAGTGCTTTTTTAGCAAATCTATATTTATTTGAGTTTGATAAAGCAATTTTTCAAAAAGTTGTGGTTGAGTGCAAAGGGCTTTACAGGCGTTACTCGGACGATATTATCATTGCTTGTGGACACGAATTTGAGAAAGAAATCAATGATTTAGTACTTAGTGAGATTACCAAATATAACCTCGTAATCAATTCTGACAAAACGGAACGTTCAGAATTTGTTCGGATTGATAATATTGGACTTTGCTGTAAGCCATTGAGATACTTAGGTTTTGAGTTTGACGGAAATAGAGCGTTAATAAAATCATCAGGTCTTGCAAAATACTATCGTAAAGCCAAGATATTAGTTAAAGTAAAGGCTGGGAAAGCACGAAAATTGCAAAAAAAGAAAATCACTAATAATACTCAAATTTATAGAAGAATAATATACAAACGTTATACTCATTTGGGAAAGAGAAATTTTATATCGTATGTAAAGAAAGCAAGTTCAATATTAGAAGACCCATCGGTATTGAAACAAATTAAAAGACATTGGAAGGTAATGAATTCATATATTGAGCGATTTGAAGTTAAATACCACTTGCCAAGAAAATGAAATTCAGCGAACAAAGGTATCAGTCCGGCCAAGTATACTACTCCGGTTCTTAGTCAATTTTAGTGGGTTTTGAGATCTAGCCCCCCTAAATGGAAGTAAATCATCTAGACAAAGTTTTGAATATTACGGTATCCATTTGCAGTGCGCTTTATCTCCTGGATTTTGAGGTTTACGCGCTCAGCATAGGCATTAGTGGCTATTTTTTTGAAGTATATCTCCACACCGTACCAATGCTCGTGCAGCATATTGACGAAGAACCCCAAAAGTATGCCCCTAAATCTACCCTGCCAAAAATAAGACCCCTCCCCTCTCCCTACCTATTTCCCTTTTTTGTAACTTAGCCCTGCTTCTGTGTAATACAGTACCTTTGAATGTCTTAACCCGTTAACCCTGAACCACTTTTCCATGCCGGAACTCCTGCTCATAGAAGAACAACAAGAGCTGGCCCACTGCGAGGCAGTCATCGAAAGAGGTCTGGAGACCTTCTTTGAAGTAGGCCAGGCTAT
>CAIRNW010000235.1 GCA_903879995.1 uncultured Bacteroidota bacterium | reverse complement strand
GCCCCCATCCCCGCAAGTGGTGCAAACAAAATCCACCGACAAGTAATTTTTTTACCAATGGCAAGATGTACTTGGCCGGACGGATACTGAAAAATGCTTTCCCTTTTTGTATAACTGCCGTGCGAATAGACAATTAAGAATTAAAAGTTGCTTTTAAAAGATCAATACCTCCGGAGAGATCAGTGTGGTGAACTGCAATAACCTTATAGCCCAGCTTTTTTAATTTGGACCTCTTTCTTTCATCGTCCAGTTTGATATGTTCCATATCATGATCTGGACCGTCAATGAATACGGCAATTTTAGGATCATAATACAAATCTGCTTCAGCAATTAATTCTCCGTCCTTTGAAATTACTCTATGCATTTCGATTGGCAGACGCACACCCTGTTCCTTAAGCAACCGAAGAACAGTCTTTTCGAGAGACGAAACCGCTTGTTGCATAAACATATCGAACATTACATTATCATCCTGTGACCCTTTTATATCTGAAACACTGGCAAGACCTATCAAAAATTCTCTGACTGATTGCCTATCGAACAACTTATGATCTCTTTGATTGAAAAAGTTACAGATACAATTGTAGCAAGAGGTAGAACATGCTCCATCTTTGTCGTTACCCAGTTCATCAAAGTGCAATATGTCTAATGCTTTTAGTGCAATTCGTTGTAATAACACTATATCACGCACTATCGATGACAATGTACCTGTTCCGCCCTCTGAAGTTTCAAAAATGATTATCTTACCATTCTGGCCTACAATTGGCTGGTAAAACCCATTGATCTCATTATCATCCAGATTCATTACAGTACAGATGCTTTGAATAAGTGAATTGGCCAGTGTTTTTGCAAACACTTCTTCATCACCAACAAAAGCTTCTGACAATTGAATCGTAATTACATCATTTCGGGATTCAGTCAACAAAGTAATATTCCTGTTGATCTGATTGGCATTCATCCTCTTTTCTGCTAAGTAATCGTTTAGCTTCGGAACCGAAACCCAGTTAAGATTGACCGTGTCTAACATAAAGCCTTTGTCTCCCTTGCTGTAGTCAGCCATTTGCCCCAAATTCAGGTGGTTCATTTCACCACTTCTTTCAAAGGATATTCGACAAATGCTTTTACTATTGCTAATTATCTCATTAACTTCCGCTTTACCAGTCGGCTTGTAGCTATGAATAATCTTATATCCACCTTTTAACCTCTCTTCCTCATCAGCAGTAATACGGTTTCGCTTAATAGCTCGCATTTTAGGGAACTTCATCACATTGACAGGTGTTTGTGACTCCCAAACTGATCCACAGTTCGGACAGTTAGAAGGTATCTGCCTGCCAGCTGACAGCTTTTCAACGTGTTCGCAATCTTCACAAACTACTGCCTGGAACTTATTGGAAGGATCGACCTCTTTACTTACGGACTGTACGACATATTTCAAACCACCATAATACAGCGTATTCAGTGGCGAAAATTCCCGAATCGCAATGGCCAGATCTCTTGATATTTCTTCTTCTTCGCCCTTATGTAACATTCTCACTGAAGTAACCTTAGAAGGAAAGGCATAGTTGGGAAGAAACCCAACCTGAGAAAGATATCGGTAAACATAGAAGTCTTCTTTCCCTTCTTTTAAGTTGTTATTTCTTTTTTCCAATGCATTTCTTCTTCCTGGCAAAGAATAGTCTGAATTGCCTTCCGTCCGTATGCGTTTATCTATTTCTTCAATTTCTTTAAGAGATTCCCTATAATCTTCCCTCATCTTATTAAAGGCCGTATCAAAATAGTAGGCAAACTGATCCACCTGGTCTTCAATATTTCTCCAAGTAATCATACCATTGGAATCCTCGATCTCCTTGCCGAATGCTTCCCTGATATTTTGAAGGATGATACTTTTATTACGCTGAATGGAATCAACCAGGTCTTCGATATAATCCTTCATCATGGGCAATTCGTCCCGGTTGCTGAAGTCAATAAACTGCCGGGGCTGAGACAATAGCTTCTTGTCAATCGTTTGAAGTACCAAAGAGTTAACATGTGCCTCAAACAGCGTTGTATTTGCCAGGTTGAATCGGGGAACACTTATTTTACCGGAAACAATCTCTACCGGTCTGTTATAATAGTATTGATCATGTACCCCCCTGCTTGAACCGGAGCCACAAAATGTTTGAACAATAGAACCCTGACCACTTCTACCCGCACGACCTGCCCGCTGTGCATAATTACTAGGACTTGGAGGTACATTCCTTAAGTAAACAGAGGACAGTGTTCCGATATCAATACCCAGCTCCATGGTAGGGGTAGCGATCAGGAACTGTATTTCAGGAGGGTTCTTCTTGAACCTGTTTTCTTTAATTTTTCGATCCTGTCCCTTAACCTGTCCGGAATGGTCTTCTGCTATGATATTATCTCTACCGTCAAATGACTTTGTGTATTGAATGGTGTAAAAATTCTCTATTGGCTTTGAAGGCTCTAAGAGATCCTTGCAGGCTGGCATGATACAATAATGAACATAGTCCCAATTGTATTTTGAACCGCATTTTTTACACTGATGCTTAAACTCTTGCTTGGGTGCCTGTATCAATATCATATCCGGTTCGATGTAATAAACATCCTCATATTGTATCCGCTGCTTGGAGAGATAGCCCATTTTAAGTAAGAACTCTCTGGTTTGTTGAATGACTCTTACCACATCTGCCGTCTCTTCAAGGCCGAAACATTTCTTCACCCAGGCACCCAAAGCCCTTGATCCATCGAATGCGTGAAATGTGAATGGAGTGAATTTGAATTTGTCTTTATCGGCATTGGTATAGATACCCACATTGGTGTCTTCAATGGCTTCAAATATTCGCTTCTCCGGAGCTTTTTGTGCAATGAAGTCAATCACCTGCTGTCGGAAAGTAGACTTATCAATCAGATTGGGATGACCAATAGCCATTTCACTTCTAAATATTTCCATGAAACCGGTGATGTAATCTTTCAGCAAAGGCTTTACTCTGTCTTTTAACTCTGAAAAGAACTCTAACTCCGGCTGCACGACAATTTCTTCGATAGCTTCATAGGTGGCTTCCAATAAACCTACATCTTCGAGGTTAATACTGATAAATCGCTTAGTGCCTCGTATTTCTACATACAGATAGGTTTCGAGATATTTCAGGTACTTTTCCTTGAACATTCTGCGCTGGGCAAACGGAATAGTTTTTTCGTACTCAGCATCTATAATGTGCGGATACAATAATTCCGGAATGCTCTTTACCGGTAGAAAAGTAGTCTGTTGCTTTAATACATTGTACAACGCTCTTCTGAAATAGATCTGATTATACCAGTGGTCAAGGTGGCCGGCCTGAAAAGCGGCATCCTGTCTGTTATCTGTGAAACCAATGACTTTTCTTTCGTTAGCAGGAGAAGCACCTAAAGAAGCTGTTACAATAACATCTGTACCAGTTGCCCGGCCAATTGAATTGAGCAGGAATAATTTACCAAACTCAGTTCCACCTGAGTGTTCCGTTCTGCATGATGGGCAGTAGGACAAAGGCGCAGGCATTAATGTACCTGTTTCATTTTCATCATCATGGTAATGGGTAAACGTATTCGTCTGCGAATCCAAACGCCCAAGTATGGGTTTCTTTTCTTTATATCGACTTGCGAGCTCCCTCTTTTTCGGAGTGAGCCAATGATCCGGTACTTTGCTTAAGTCTTCTTTGAAAACAGGCGAATAATAGCCTGACTTGCCTTTATTGGCTTCATCCTGAAATGTCCATGGATTGGCTTCATTGGTCTGTTCATCGTACCACATTCCATAGTACTCCTGCCCGCAGGTACGGCAAAAATGTAAAGGATACAAAGTGCTCTGGCTTCTGCCTTCTGCCTCACACTTAGGACAGGTGGTTTCACCACTGTCACTCAGATATTCGCAACTTTCCACCAAGCAACTGCGCAGCTCAGATCCTTGATTGTAAAAGGCATGTACCTTAGGTACAAATCGAGGTACTTCCCTTCCCATAGCTGAAGTGACCGTACCCATCATACCAAGAATCAAACCTGCCTGTATTTCCAATTTGCATACCTCAATATCCACCCCTGACCTTAGAGTATCTGAATACTGCTTTGCAAGGGTGCCATAGTCCTTTACCTCCTTTAGCGACTTCTCCAGAAAGGTGAGAACCTTTGATTGCTTCAGTTCATTACCCAGTGCAAGGGGTGTTAATTCACCCTTGTATGCGTAACCCATGATATGTTCAAACAAGGGTAATGCCGTTTCAAATTGATCGCTGTCAAATGCCTCTAACACTGCCTCTGTAATGGTCGGCACAGCCGATATTACATCACCGGTAAACTCAATTGTTTTGTCTTCTTCTTCTACCACCACATTAGTAGGCAGGAAGGCTTCACCAAAAATTCGGGTTGCAAAGCCAGCTACCGCAGCTGCTGAATCTGTACCGCCTAGATCATTAGCCATAGTAGCGGATGTTCCGATGCATATCAGCTTCCCTTTAGTTTCTGTTTTCTGCTTCAAACGCCTGATCAGGAATGCTACATCGGCACCTTGTTTACCACTGTAGGTATGTAATTCATCAAGAACCAGGAACCTTAGGTTCCGCTTAACTTCCTCTCTGAATAATGCAGCGTCATCATTGCGTGTCAACATCAACTCAAGCATCACATAGTTGGTGATGAGAATATCAGGGGGTGTTCTGCGTAACTGCTGCCGGTCAATAATTTCGCTATCGTTGGGTACGGCATCCTCACCAAATACTTCTTTATAAGCGTTCAGTGCATCCTCCCCGGTGGCCTCCGTATCGCCTGTGTACAAACCAATGGTCATACCTGATCCTTTGAGCTTTTTGGCGAGCTCTTCATATTGGGTATTCGCCAGCGCATTCATAGGATAGATGATAATGGCTTTAATACCCTTTACTCCGTTTGACGCCTGCTCCAAACAATGACTTACAATGGGTAATTCAAAGCATATAGATTTACCTGAACCAGTACCTGTAGTTACTATCAGGTTCTCTTTTTTGTAGGAAGCAATTTCAACTGCCCTTTGCTGGTGGGCATATGGAATGAAACTATGATACACCTGGTTGCAGCCTGTATGCAGCCATCCTTTGCTCACTAATTCACTAACAGGCAAACCAGCTTTGAAACGTTTGCTGATTTGAATAACCGGCTCCTGCCAGAGCATACTACGGTTATTGATACCTGTATCTACAAACGATTTGATCTTCTCATTCTTGAAGATCTGAAAAGTCTGGATGTAGCTTTTATATTGCTTCTTAACGGCCTTGTAAATTTTAAATGGATCCATAATGCTTAGATAACTTTAGAAACAATAAATCCGGTGAGCATGGCAACCGATACACTGAGCAGTGTGCCCACAAGCACGTATTCACTCATTTTTTGTTCGCCTTCTTTCAAACGAATGATTGATTTTGCTGCGATGAGTAAACCTATGGCCTCGTACCGACTGATTAACACAAGGAAAAAGATAATAAGTCGTTCCAACACGCCTATCCATGTACCTGCATTGGCGAGGCTTTGTTTTCCGTGATCTTCTATTTTCTCCCTAAAAGAACGGGTTAACATCCCAATGGTGATGCCTACAGGACTTGTAAGGAAGATGACAGCGATGGCCACTGTCCAAAATTGGGGATACACCATACAGGTATTCAACCATTGTTTAATCGAAAACACTTCGGGGAATTTCAACCACCAAAGTATTCCGATCACCGACAGATGCAATAGCTGGTCGATCATGAAGTACCTGATCTCATTGGGCTGGTAGCTTTTCCACCAATCAATCAAACCATGGGTCACCAAGATGACTATAGGCACCCACCAGGTATCAAAACAGGTAAACCAGGCCGCCATTAGCGTAGTTAAACCAAGATGCCACCAGAATTCCTTGGCTTTAAGGTGTCCTTCACGTCTTGCTTCTACCCATTTGCCGGGTTGCAACACAAAATCAGTGAGCAGGTGAGCGGCTAAAAGTCGCAGGAGCCAGATGATTGCATTATCCATGGTTGTTTATTAGTTGAATGCTTGTTTCGTACAAAGCCATCAGCTCTTCCAACTGCTTCCAACCCATACTCTGCACATGCTTGTTTACGGTAGATTGGGATTTTTTCAGCAACCTGGCCGTTTCTACTTGTGTTCGGTGGTTGAGCAAATGCTCTAACACCGCTGCCTGTTTGGTAGTGAGCGAATGAAAAAGATAATCAGTAAAGAGGCTGATCGTCTTTAAGGCAATCTGAGTAGAGTCCTGGCCACAATGCATATTCAGGCGCATGTCCGTTTTTGCCAGTTCATCAAACCCCCTTCCCGACAATACAAAAGCCTCGCCCTGGGCAGTCGCTAATTGGGTAATAGGCAACTCTACAGCGCCAATCCCTAAGGAAATCCGCACGTCCGTATGCACTTCGGGACGGTCTTTTTCGAAAAGTATGGCCTCGGTGCGAAGTTTGAGTGCCAGTCGGTAGGCCGAGTACGGGTCGGGTAGGTATACCTGAAAGCTATCGCCTCGATAGAAAAACACCTTAGCGGCTCCTTGGGCACTATAGATGGTTTGTTCCAACCGCTTGCCCAACTCTTTTGCCCAGCTGGACTCAGAGTTCACCATATCTGCGGTAATAACTGCGCTGAGGTTTGCCATGGTTCAAGTTTAGGCCTTTTCGGACACATTTATAAAAATATCGCCATAAAATTAGATATTTTGTAACTGTTTAGGTCAGAATTTTAGATATTCATAAAAAAGGGTATCTTAGCAAAAAAGTAGCTGTTTGGAACTGCCACACGACATATCATCTTGCCACGCGCTGATACTGCAACAAGCAG
>CAIRNW010000234.1 GCA_903879995.1 uncultured Bacteroidota bacterium | reverse complement strand
GTTGTATTCAATGCGGCCAACAGTGCGGCTTCTTGGGATGGTAACTTTCAAGGGGCTCCTTTGCCAACCGGCGTGTATGTTTATCTGATACGATTTCGGGATGGGTATGTCATGAAAGGTCAACTAACGCTATTGCGTTAGCAACAAAAAAACCTCTGTGATTACAGAGGTTTTATGAAGAAAGGCTTTAATTTGATTAAGATTTTTTTACGGGAGCTTTAGGAGCTTGTTTTTGCAATTCAGCAAAAGCTTCAGTGCTTAATACTTCACCCGTGATTTTTACGGTTTTAACTTCGTCAATCCCAGCAAACTTAATGTTAACGTCCTTTGTAAAAGGTGCAACGGCAGCTGCATTGTATTGAACCTTTAGCTTGGCAGATGCACCTGGCTGAATAGGTTCAGCAATTCTCTCTGGTGTAGTGCAACCACAGCTGGCCCAACTGTTTTCCACTACCAGGGGTTTATCAGAAATGTTTTTGATTTCAAAAGAGTAAGTGACAGGTTCTCCTTGTTTGATTTTTCCAAAATCGTGTTTTTCGGTATTCATTTTAACTACGGCATCAACCTTAGTTTGGCTAAATGCCATCAGTGAAAATAAACTTAGAACGGCAGCGAATAATACCTTTTTCATAATAGGATGAATTTGAGAACAAATATAATTAAAAATTAGCCGGATGGCACCGGCGGTACAGCTACCCCTCTTTTTTAGCAATTCTATAACCCCGTTTAATCTCCCTAATTTTGCGGCCATGGAAGCCCCCAGCCAGGAAAAACTGTCTTTTGATCTTTTTAAAAGCAGTGTTTTAAGGGATTTTAAGCTTGCTTGCCTAAGCCGTGAAATCAGTCTGTTAGGACGTAAGGAGGTCCTCAGCGGAAAAGCCAAATTTGGAATTTTTGGAGATGGAAAAGAAATAGCTCAGGTAGCCATGGCTAAATTCTTTAAGCCGGGTGATTTCAGAAGTGGTTATTACAGGGATCAAACTTTTATATTGGCTGCAGAATTAGGTACGGGCCAACAACTGTTCTCCCAATTATATGCAGATGCTGATTTAAGTCGTGAGCCATTTAGTGGGGGACGCCAAATGAATAACTTCTTTGCCACTCCTTTTCTGGATGCAACCGGTGAATGGTTGGATTTGACCAAAACAAAAAATAGCTCAAGCGATATTGCTCCCACTGCCGGACAAATGCCTCGTGCATTGGGATTAGCGCATGCCTCTAGTATATTTAGAAATGTTGCTTCCCTGCATTCTTATTCGCATTTATCAAAAAAAGGGAGTGAAGTTTGCTTTGCTACCATCGGAGATGCTTCCACCAGTGAAGGGCATTTTTGGGAAACAATCAATGCGGCCACTGTGCTGCAAGTTCCTTTGGTTGTATTTGTGTGGGACGACGGATATGGAATTTCTGTTCCAAAAGAATATCAAACCGCAAAGGGTTCTATTTCTGAAGCATTGGCTGGCATGCAGCGAAATGAGACTGCCACTGGACTACAACTTTATCGTGTCAAGGGATGGGATTATGCTGGCTTATGTGAAGCGTTTGAAGAGGGTATTCAACTAGCCAGAGAGCAACACGTACCAGTTTTATTCCATGTAGAAGAACTTACACAACCACAGGGACATTCCACTTCAGGAAGCCATGAGCGTTATAAATCTGCTGAGCGGTTGGACTGGGAAAAAAAATGGGATGGACTGGTAAAAATGAAGGAGTGGTTGCTGTCAAATGGTTTAGCAGAAGTAGCTGAATTAGAAAAAATACAGCAGGAGGCAAAAGAGGAAGCAAAAGCAGCAAGGGATCATGCCTGGAAATCATACCTGGCCCCACTGAAGCAATTAGTCTCTCATGCCATTGAAGTGATTAATAATACCGCGGCCTCTTTCCCTGTTATTAGTGAACCCTTACTTCAGTTGGCCAACGAGTTATCGTCCACTCGCGATCCATTGCGAAGAGATATACTTCGCGTTTTATACCGGGCTATCCAATTAGCCAACCCACATCATGCGGCTGATTCCTTACAAACGGTTTATCATCATCTAAAGCATGAAGGAGAAAAGCTTTACAGCAGTTATCTGTATGATGAGGGTCCCAAGAGTGCATTGAAAATTCCTGCGATAAATCCGGTCTATGCGCCTGATGCAGCTTTGGTGAAT
>CAIRNW010000233.1 GCA_903879995.1 uncultured Bacteroidota bacterium | reverse complement strand
TATACTGCGTATGAAACCCAGTGAGTGGCCTAATCCGGTAAATCGTGCTTTTAAGAATATAAACTACCCGCTCTATTTGAAGATGCAAGGACCTAGTGAATTTGGTGTAGTTGGAGACGCACTGTTAAAAAACTGGGACCGCACTAATGACCTAAATAAAATTGCCGTTCCAACTTTAACGATTGGCGGGGAGTTTGATACGATGGATCCAAAGGCCATGGAAAAAATGAGCACACTTGTACAAAAGGGTTCTTATTTGTATTGTGCAAAAGGAAGTCATATGTCTATGTATGACGATCAGGAAACTTATTTTAACGGTGTCATTTCTTTTTTGAAAAAACTATAAATATTTTCTTTGAAAAATTTTATCGCAGCATTTTTTATGCTGCTAACAAGCAGCGTATTTGCTCAATCGTATACACCCGCGCCTGAAAATCTGGCTGCCCGGCAACAATTTCAAGATGCTAAGTTCGGCCTGTTTATTCATTGGGGACTTTCAAGTATGCTAGGCGCTAATGAGTGGGTAATGAACAACCGAAACATTCAGGTGGTTGATTATCGACGACTACAGCAAGCCTTCTATCCTCATTTATTTAATGCGGACGAATGGGTAACCGCTGCCAAAAATGCCGGGATGCGCTATATTGTTTTTGTATCTCGACACCATGATGGTTTTTCTAATTGGGATACCAAATACGCTGATTGGAAAATCACTAACACCCCCTATGGAAAAGATGTTTTGAAACAATTGGCTGATGCCTGTCAGCGGCATGGCATGAAGCTGGGATTGTATTATTCTACACTAGATTGGTTTCGGGAAGATTATCCCTATGAAACGGGACGAACAGGAAAGGGTACCGGACGAACTGCAAAGAGTAATTATGCTTCCTATCTGGCTTTTATGAAAAACCAGTTAACTGAACTGTTAACTAATTATGGTCCCATCATGTCTATTTGGCTTGATGGGCATTGGGATCAGACTAATCCTGAGGGACATGCAGACAGAACTTCTCGTATTGACTGGAAGTATGACGAACTTTATAGTCTTATACATCGCTTGCAACCCGCTTGTTTAATTGGTAATAATCATCACTTGACTCCTTTTCCTGGTGAAGATTTTCAACTATTTGAAAAAGATTTACCCGGACAAAATAAAAACGGACTCAGCTTTCAGGAAGTATCACAATCAATGCCACTTGAAACTTGTGAAACCATGAACAACTCTTGGGGTTATAACATCACAGATAAACAATACAAGAGCACAAAAACTATCATTGACTATTTGGTTCGCGGTGCAGGAGTTAATGCAAATCTTCTGTTGAATGTGGGTCCCATGCCTTCTGGAAAAATTCAACCCGAGTTTTTAGATACATTAAAAAAGGTTGGCGCCTGGACCAAACAATATGGCACAGCTTTATATAACACAAGAGGAAAAATTATTGCTGATCAGGAATGGGGTGTTGTGGTGGGGACGCCTACAGCACAATATGTACACGTGTTGGCCTGTCCTGCAGATGGGGTAATCCTATTACCCAATTGGGCTGGTAAAGCAACGGAAGTACAATTATTTGAAAGCGGCAAAGCATTACGCTTCGAACAAGCATCCACAGGACTTCGAATTTTTCTAGATCAAAATTGTGATAAAGAAAAGCCCGATCAGATATTAGCAATAAAGTTGGCTGCTAAATAGGAATGTTATATAATCCATTGGAAAAGCATACCGGCAATAATGCCTGCATAGTTACCAATTAAATTACTGAGTACGCTTAGCAGTATCGCTAAGGGCACTAAGTTTGGATGAAAAGTTGCTGCTACAATCGAAGAGGTTGCTGGACCACCAATATTAGCCTGGCTTCCAATGGCACTATAATGCCACGGTGCTTTTATTAATTTGGCTCCTACTAACATAAAAGCAAGATGTATCAAAAGCCAAAGAGCTCCTATTATAAAAAAAGAAAATCGAAAATTAAAAACGGCCAGATCAAATTGTAAACCAATCGATGCTATTACATATAAGATTGTTAAGTTTCCTACCCAGCTCCAGGTTGTATTATCTTTTTTTAAAAAGGAGGTGAATGAAAGGCCTAACCCAATCAAGCTGGCGAGAATAATAAGCCAAAAGGATTTTTTTGTTAAAAAGGAAAAGGAGTCTGTGGGATTATTTCCAATCAATTCTACCCCAAACTGCGTTGTCGAATCAGCTAATAACTGAATCCCTACCATAGCACCTGAAATTATAAACATGGAAAGTAGGTCAGGGAATTTAATTTTTTGATGGGTAATTTGTTCGGTTTCTACCTTCAAACTTTCTTTTACGTATTCCTGCGATACAGAATTTGTTAGCCACTTATTTAATTGCGGTTGAAATCGTGAAGAATAAAGTAGTATAACCAACCAACCATTTTGGAGAATTATATCAGTTGTTGCTGCTGTAAAAAAAAGTTCTTCACTACAGCCAAATGCTTCTCTCATGCTTAATTGGCCCGCACTTCCATTGATCCAACTCCCTGTTATACACACTAAGCCTCGCCATGTAGTATGCTCTCCCGCATCATTTAGTAGTGAAGGATCAAAGGTACCCACCATCGCAAGTGCTAGTGGGCCACCCAGGACAATGCCTATTGTTCCTAGAAAAAAAACAATTAATGCTTTTGGGGTGATTCTAAATAATGATCTTATATCAATACTGGCCGTGAGTATAATAATGCTAAGGGGTAACATCCAATTGCTGGTGAGATTTTTGATGCCCTCGCTTGCATTTATCCAATTAAACGTGTTGGCAAGCGCTGGTAATATATATAACCATAAAATAGCGGGGATCCACTTGTATGTACTCTTGAATAATCGAGAATTACTTTTTGAGCTCTTGTAAATAAAAGCCGTACAAGCAATAAGAAATAATATGGCTACGATATCGTTGCCAAGATTCATTTTAAAAATCTAATTATGTGATTAATCCCGATAATTTAAAGCGGGCTTTCTATTTCCAATCAAAGGAACGTATTTGAAATCGGCCCCTCTGTTTTTCTGCCATTCTTCTTTTGCTTGTGTCAATAAAGCCGGATTAGTCAGTAAATCAATTCCTGAGAAAGAAAGGGTGGTAGCTGCCACAATCATTCCTTTGATACCAATATCCGTACCTCCACAAGCAACGGCCTGCCAGCTATGTGAGGGGGTGCCTGGAATCCAGGTAGCCGCTCTGAATCCAACAGTAGGTACCGCCCAACTTACATCTCCTACATCGGTTGATCCACCGGAACGATTTGCCTCATTTACTACTTTATATTCTTCAATTTTTCCAGCACTGCTGATGGACGGTTTATTTCCACTGATAAAGCTTTCCTGTATTTTTTTACCAAATTCTATTTCTTGATCTGAATAAGTTACTCCCCCTACTTTCAACATATTATCATACACCATTCTTGATAACGCATCAACGGGTAACAATTCATAAACGCCACCAATAATTTCGTATTCCATTTTAGTGCCTGTGCCTGCAGCCGCGCCCTCTCCCGCTTTAACCAGCCGATCAAAAAGTTCCATGAGTACATCCCGACGAGGATGACGCATATAATAATATACCTCCGCATAGTCGGGTACTACATTCGGCGCCTTGCCGCCGCTGGTAATGATATAATGCATACGCGTATCGGAAGGCATGTGTTCGCGCATCATATTAGCCATGAAGTTCATTGCCTCCACTCCATCTAAGGCAGAACGACCTCTTTCAGGATATCCTGCTGCATGGGAGGAGATTCCATAAAAACGAAACTTAGCTGTTTTGTTAGCTAGCGATGAATACGGATTAGCTCCGTTTTGACTGTCAGGGTGCCAATGCAACACGATGTCTACACCATTAAATAAACCTTCTCGTACCATATACACTTTACCCGATCCCCCTTCTTCGGCAGGTGTTCCAAAAACTTTGATGGTACCTGCCATTTTATTTTTGTCGATAAAGTTTTTTAATTCAATTGCGCCCGCAACTGATGCTACACCAAATAAGTGATGCCCGCAGCCATGCCCCGCAATTCCCTCTGCTTTTTCTTTTGAAGGAACGGCTTGTTGGGCCAAGCCGGGTAATGCATCGTACTCGGCAAGAATTCCAATAACAGGTCCGCCACTTCCATAGGTTGCTACAAAGGCCGTGGGAATTCCCGCTACTCCGGCTTCTACCGTAAATCCATTTTCACGGAGCGTTTGTTGTAGTAGGGACGAACTTTTAACTTCCTTATATCCGACCTCTGCAAAATTCCAAATTTGTAAGGCGCGTTCTTTATAGTAATCGTAGCGATCCTGAATATTTTTACGTGCTGTTTCTTTAGAAACGGTATTGGGATTTGAACTTTCTTTCTTTTTTTGGGCACTTACACAGGGGGTGCCGAAGCTTATCATTCCAACGAGAAAAATTTGAGCAAATTGACGCATGGTAATTTTTTTGAAAAATAGGAAAAATATGATAAAAAAAATGGGCAACACTTGTTGCCCATACCGTGGTCTGTTGTTGGTTTACTAAAATGTGTACCGCACGGTTAATTGTCCTCTCCATCTGGTGGATAAATAGTTACTACCCCGAATATCTAATATGTCTGCTGCTGTTCTGTTTGATAAATTCCTGTACGTGAAACGGGGCGTCAATGTATTACCGGTAACTCGATAACCCTCCATGCTTATTAAAGAGTAAGAGTCAACCCCAGGTGTTACATACACTTTACCCCAATTTCTACTCAGGAAGTTAGTGAAGTTAAACATATCCAATTGTACAGATACTTTATGTGAACGCTTTCCGGTGCCCAGCATCAGATCTTGCTGCAGTTTCAAATCAATTACATGGCTCCAAGGTAAAATAGCTCCGTTACGATCAGCATACGTGCCTCTTTTTTCATTCAGGTGCTTGTCCTTGCTGATATATTGATCCAAAGCAGCCCACTGTTGCTCTACCGTATAAGTAACTCCATTTGCAACATAAGACTCTGCAAAGCGACTCCAGTCCGCTAAGTCTTTAGGTACATAAATTAAATCTGTTGTTTCACCGTTTGCTCCATTCTGGTCATAGATCATACTTCTGCTGAATACATAAGAATAGGGCGAACCAGATTGCCCATTGTAGAATAATGTAATACTAGTAGCTAATCTATCTTTTGCATATGTGATGCGTTTAGAAACAAATGAACTGATGCGATGCAATTGTGCAAAATCAGAACGACTTAAACTAATATTGTTCCTTCCATTTTTGGTTTCTATAAACCTCCACTGTGAGTTATTCTGTGAGCTGGTTCCATCAAATAGTGTATATGAATCACCGTATCCGTAATTCAAATTAATTGACCAGCCATTTGAAAAAGACTTATCAATTGCAGTTGTCAAATTGTACGAATAGCCTTTTTGGCCCTTCCCATTGGCAATAACAAAAATCCCGGTAGAATACGGGTTCTGTATGCCTGCGGTTAATGGATCAAAGTCAATTCGATTATAAACTGTTGAGGTACCACTAATATTTAAGTAAGTGTCTTGATTCAGTGCATTTTTTACACCCGGCATTCCAAAAATATTGTAGTATACAATTTCATTGAGGTTCCATTGGTATAAAATGTCAGTAGACCACTTCCATCCATTGCCCAATGTTTTATCAAATCCAACTGAGCTTTTAAGTACTTTGGGTAATCTGAAATTTTTAGCAATCAAATCAATTTGACCTGAAGGAGAAGCCACGGTTACACCCAGGTCGGATGGTTTATATTGATTGAATGCATCAGGACGGAAAGTAATGTTTGGATTATTTAGGAAAACCCCTCCAATATTAACCCCTGTATTGTTATACACTCCACCTGGCCATACTAATGGAACTCGGCCAGTGAAAGCGCCAACCCCACCACGCACTTTCCAGCCATTACCTGCTTCCCAGCCAAAACCTAATCGAGGAGACAAGCTTAATTGTGGTTGTGGGCGTTGACCCGAGCGGGCGTCTTGAATATCAAATAGTACATAAGGTGCCCAATTGGTACGCAGTAAGTTGGTGATTACGGGAAGTGCTGTATTGTTGAAATAAGTATCCTCGTTTGGGGTAGTTAAAAACTCAAAGTTATCTGCACGTACTCCTAGGTTGAATGTGAGTTTATCGTTTACCCTCCATTGATCTCCTATAAAAAATCCCGCACGTAGAGTATTAAACTCCGTACCTGCAGCACTTCCGTCCCCTGTGATATTATCTCTTAAAGAGAAAGAGCGGCTGTACTGCGCTGGTCTTCTGTCGGCCAGAAAATCTCCAACCCAGTTATAGGTATAAGTACCATAATTATCACGAACAAACAAATTATAGGAATTGCTGAACTCAATATCTAATCCAGCCTTCAATTGGTGATTGCCAGCCAGCAATCTTAATTCGTTAAATACAGCCGTATTATTTTGCTTAAGTTGGTTTCCGGTAGAAAAGTTTTCGGTTCCAAAAACATAGCTGGTTGAATTTACGGAGTTAAGTGTCACTCGGGGAAAATCCTTACCCAATGGGTCACGGTCGTCCAAAACATTCGTAAAGGTCACGAGAAGTTTATTGGAAATTTTATTAGAAAAACGACTATTCAATTCAAGTGATCCAGAATGTGTGGTGCTAGGGAATAAATACCCGCCATTAAAAAAGTTAATCCGGGTAGAAGTACTAGGACTGGTTAATGAGCGCTCAGAATTTGTATAGCGATATGAAATGTTTAAGCGATGTTTTGGATTTAAATTCCAGGTAAGCTTTGCAGCAATTTTATTACTCTCTAGTAGATCTGGGATATCCAAATATTCACCAGGATCGTATCCATAAGAATTCAATTTTTGTAAGATCAAATTCACGGAATCACGGAAGGCAGCTCCCGGAGGCGTTCTAAATGTATTGGGATCAAAAGGTTGTGGCCTCTCATCACGCTGGATCTCTGCACTAACAAAATAAAAAAGCTTGTTTTTCTTTAGCGCACCTCCTAGTGTTATACCAAAAGTATTGGCTTGAAAATCTGGTAATTTGGTTGCATCAAAAATTGCTCCTGTAGGACGCTTGCCAGCGGTATTCTCATTTCTTGAAATCCAATAGGCGGATCCTTTAGTGGTGTTAGTACCACTTTTAGTAATGGCATTAATGGAGCCTCCGGTAAAATTTCCCAATGAAACATCGTAAGGTGAAACGCCAATTTGAAAAGACTCAATGGCGTCTACACTGATTGGAGAGGAACCCGTTTGACCTCCGTTAGTTCCTGATTCTGATAAACCAAACACATCATTATTCACCGCACCATCAAACATAATCTGATTATAGCGATTATTTTGTCCGGCAATTGCAATACCACCACCGAATGTGGTTTTAGCTTGCGGTGTTAGACGAACAAAATCGGTTAGATTTCTACCCACTGTTGGAAGGTTGTCAAATCGCTCCGCTGCAATAGAAGTTCCCACACCTCCTACAGTAAAGGAGCTACCTCTTTTATTAGTAATCACTACTTCTTTTAGCTCTTGTGCTGTAGTTAGTAAACTGAAATCTACTTTTGAGTTTTCACCTAAGTCCAAGAAAACATTTGTTCTTGTTTCAATCTTATATCCCACAAAGGAAGCTTCGATGGTATAGGGTCCACCCGGCTGTAGGTTAACTACAAAATAGCGACCGGAGCTAGTTGTCATGGCACTTACAACAGAACCTGTTGGTTGATGTGTAATTTTAACACTGGCGCCAGACAGTGCTTCCCCGTTTTTAGAACGAACAATGCCTTCCACGGCACTGGTGGTTACCTGACTCCAGGCACTGTGAGTCAATAGAATTAAAACTAAGGAACTAAGAAACAGTTGAAGTGGTTTCATAAGGTGAATTTGGTCGCAAAATTCCCTAAGAAACAGCAGGTGATAACCCTAAGTTTATTAATTTATTATTAACAAAATCGGCTTGGTTTCTATCGGCTTTTAAAATTGCCAATCCCTTTTTTTATAAAATCTTCCCAGCTGTAAAAATGAAAAGTTTTGTCTGTACTCATAGCTACAAATAAGCCCTTTTCAAAACCCGGTAGCGGGAAGGCCGTACAATCAGATCCATCAGATTCTTGTGCTGTAACGGGAATTGTACCAATATGTTTATGATCGTGCGGGTTGGCTGAACTTCCCTCCAGGGTAAATACCTGAAACTGATTAGCCCCCTGGTCTGACACCAAAATATAACCCGTAGAGTCAGTCAGATGATAAAAAGAAATGCCTTCATTGTCCTCCTTAAAATTTGTTTTTCCAAATAGTGCAAGTTCCTGATCGCCTTTTTTAGGATCAGCGTGGTATTTTCTAATTCCTATTTGCTCGTCGGAATAATAAACATGTTGATATAATGTATCTACAGCAATAGATTCTATCTCTTTAAACCCAGAGTATTTTCCAAATTTTCTAGCAACTGTTGCTTCGATTTTACCTTTTTTATTCGGGGCCAATTTATACTGCCATAAATACGATCCTGATGGGCCATTTTTACGACCTACAATGACAAACAATGTCCCATCTGACTTGCGTTTATAAAGGGCAACCCCCATAGGTGCTCTTTCTTTTTCGCCAATAAAAACGGGGATTCCCCCATCATCCAGAGGGCGCATGGAGGGAAGTTCATAAATACGTATTTGATTTTCTCCTCTCTCTGTTGCCACGGCCAAATCAATAGTACCATTTCTCCAAGGCACGTTTTGGATTACATCCACGTTGTTCATCCGTTTTAATCCTACTTTGGATCGAATTGAATCAATCTGACCCTTTAGGTCAAATACATAAATACCACCATTGAAATTGTCTTTATCTGTTCCCAGAATTAAACTGGCAGCCGGATTTTTGTGGTTGATCCAAATAGCCGGGTCGTCACTGTCCGCAAATACTTTTTGAGTGATTATTTTAGGCAATACTGGTTCTTGCTGTGTTGGTATAGGACTGAATGCTGTTAAATAAAAAAAGAAGAGTATACCGGCCAAGCGATATACTCTTCCTCTATAAGTGGGCATGGATTTCATGTGCCCAAAGTTAAAGACTTATTTAGTCAGGTCTAATTTTAAGCCGGTGTTAAATCGAGGACCGTAAAATTCTATTTGTGCAGTTCTTTCTTTTACTCCTTGATAATAACGTAATGGTTGGTTGGTGAGATTGTTGGCCTCAGCAAAAAAGCGTAATTTTTTTGTAAAAGCATAAGACGCGTTTGCATCAATAAAGAATTGCTTATCGTAATAGCGATCAAAAAATGCATCTTCATTATAACCACCGTCATCGCTATCATCCACATAGGCACCGGTAAAGTTTGCAGAAATTCTTGCAACCACCTTTTTGCTTTCATAGGATAATGAGAAATTAAACATGTGGGGTGCTGTTCCAGGAAGAGCTACATTCTCCCGAATCAATTTACCAGATAAATCATAAATACCTTCTGATTTTGAGTTGGTATAGGTATAGTTTGCATAAAGTCCAATTCCTTTCCAGAAACCAGGTAAGAAATCTAACTGACGTTGGAAAGCAACTTCAAATCCTTGCACATTGACGGGGCTTCCATTTCTGCGTTGAAGGTATTGCCAATTTTCTCCTGCTGCAATGGGATTGGCAACACCAGGAAAATCGGATGCAAACTTGGCTTGTGTATACGCCTCATCACGATAAGTGTAGAAGAAATTGCTTAAGCGCTTGTAAAATAGCCCACCGGAAATCAATCCTACATTTTTAAAATAACGCTCCGCCATCAAATCAAGGTTACTCGAACGAATGGCATCCAATTTGGGGTTTCCGCTGCTTAATTCAAAATCTGAACGAACTACATTGAAGAAAGGTACCAGATCATAGTACTTTGGGCGAGCAATAGCAGTAGTATAGGCCAGACGAAGTATTAAATTTTTATCTGTTTGATATTTAAAATTAATACTGGGTAAAAAATCAATGTAATTGTTTTTAAAATTGGCAATACCCTTCAGTGTATTTTCATTTTCTACGATGTTTCCTGTATAATCTAAATTAGTTGCTTCCATACGTACACCGGCTACCATGGAGAGTTTATCACTCCACTGCTGATTTAACTGTGCGTAGGCAGCTGTAATAATTTCATTGGCTTTGTAATTACCTGCTAAAAATTCAGCTCCAACTACTGATTTTGTATAAAGAGCAGTATTATTCAAATCAAGACCTCCTAAGTAATCAGCAGAGGCAAACTGACCTATGAAAAATTTTGTACCCGGATAAAAGTTTGAAACTGATTGATCAACTAACCCAGGAATAGCTCCTAAGCTAGAAATAGTTGTACGGGGTCTGTAGGAGTAGAAAATATTATCTCTTTCTTTTACTTTGGCTCTGATTCTGGCGCCAAAACGAAGATTTCCTTTTTGCTCTTTTAGTAATGATAAAGGAACCTGGAAATTTATTTTTCCATTAAAGTCTTCTTCGTACTGAACTTGGAACTCTTCAGACAAATCATTAAAACGTGTGTAATCAGTTAACACGCGCGTTGCGGTTAGCATCGGAAAGTTTAAGTCTGAAATATCCTGCGTTACCGTTACAGATCTGCGGCCCATTGAAATATACCTTTCATTTGGACGCATTTCTGAAGCGCGTGCATATTGTGAACTCCAGTCAATTTTAGTTTTACCAACTACATGTTCTCCTCTCAGGGCCAATGTTCTTACCCGCTGATCTTCCAGCCGTGTTCCCTCACTACGATCATTTAAAATTCCTCCTTTGGTTTGTTTTAACACTTCTCCGTTTCTATAACCAGTAATGTTGCCTGCCGCATCGTAATTTAAATCTGTCAAACCACCTCTTAAGCGATGTCTGAAACGGTAGCGATTTTCTAAATCATCTCTCCAATTGTAGGTTGCGGTAAGGTATAATGTATTCTTAGGATTGATTTTATAATCAAAAGTGGCAGAGGTTGAACGGCGAACTCTTTTTACATCGTATTTACGTATATCATGATCGGCAATGAATAGTTTGCCATTGGCATCTTTTTGCCAAACAGCCTCTACGTTATCAGAGCCATATTTATTTGTGTTGAGTGAACCGCTGAATACAAATCCAAATTTATTCTTGGCAATTCTATTTCCCACCACAAAGCCTGCTGTTCCAATAAAGCCTTCTCTGATAACATTATATCCCCCGGCAAGGGTAGTTGAAATACGCAGACCATTGGACGGCGCTCTACTCACCAAATTAACGGAACCTCCAATAGCATCCGCATCCATTTCAGGTGTCAATGTTTTATTGACTTCAACCGTTTGAACCATGTCAGAGGGGATTAGGTCCATCTGTACACGGCGGTTATCTCCCTCTGCTGAGGGAATACGTTCGCCATTCAAGCTAACAGAATTTAGTTCTGGTCCCATTCCACGAATAATAATATTGCGCGCTTCTCCCTGGTCATTTTGCATGGCTATTCCTGGGACTCGCTTAATTGCATCTCCAATGTTTGCATCAGGAAAGCGTCCGATTTGGTCCGCTGAAATTATATTACTGACGTTTGGATTATTTTTTTGTTGATTGAGTGCTCTTGATTGTCCTTTGAGCCGATCTCCCAGGATTACTACTTCCTTTTCTGTTTTAATTCCGGATTGAAGTGTAACAATCAGCTCAGAGGCGCCTTGTTTTACTTCAATCGTTTCACTGTAAGCGGAATAACCAATATAGGATACACTTAGTGTGTATTTTCCAGGTTTAACATCAATAAAACTAATTTCACCCGTTTGATTAGTGGTACCCCCATTTTTACCAGGTGTAATCGTAACTGATGCGCCAGGAAGATTTAAGTTGTCCTCATCCTTTACTTTGATTTTAAAAAGCTGTGTTGGCTGTTGTGCAATGGCGGCTTGCAAACCAAACAGTACTACTAAAACACTAGTTAGAAACTTCATGCGGAGTTGATTTTCCGCGAAATTAGAAGCGATATGTTACGTCAATGTTAACGAATCAACATTCCTATGGCTTGCAATTGGTTATTTGCGCGGCATGATGTTTACCGTGCCAGGCATAATATTGTAGCACCTCCCATAATTTAATATCTCTGGCTTGCTCGGGGTGATAAAAACTACGCATAAAATCCTCTTTAGTAAGCGGTTGTAATAGCGCCTCCCAACGACGATGTAATGCATGAATTAATGTAATAGAAACATTACAGGGCACATTTTTTACATCGATTGTTTCAGCCCATACGTTTTGATCATACGGTTTAACCGTGGGGTGCTCTTCATGTAGCGCCAACTTAAACCGTATAAAAGCATTCATGTGAGAATCTGCCAAGTGATGAATAATTTGGTTGGGTGTCCATCCACCATCCCTGTAAGGTGTATGCAGGTGCGTATCATTTAAATTCTCAACGGCATAGTCTAATTGTATGGGTAATCCCTGTATTGCTTTTAAACAATTGTCTTTTACTATATCGCTGTATTCGAGTAATTGAACCCGACCGATAGGATATTGTAGATCTGTGTTCATACTAAAATTATTTCTGGAATAGTGATGTATATAAATAATTCCCACCCACTCCCGCTAACCCTAATAAAAATGGATATGCAATAAATAGCCAAAGCATGTCTATGATACGTACTTTCCGTGCAGGGGCTGTTTCTTTATCAACCAGTAGATTAATAAAATCGTACCAGCCCAGTACGCCTAATTTATTGATCACC
>CAIRNW010000232.1 GCA_903879995.1 uncultured Bacteroidota bacterium | reverse complement strand
GTTATTGATCAAGGCAAAAGGGAAATGCACAACAGATCACATCTCTATGGCAGGACCTTGGTTGAAATTCCGGGGTCATCTGGACAATATCAGTAACAATATGTTGATTGGTGCAGTGAATTTTTTCAACGACAAAACAGATTTAGTCAAAAACCAATTGACGGGTGTTTATGGTCCTGTGCCTTCCACGCAACGTGATTACAAAGCTGCAGGGATTGGTTCAATTGTGGTGGGTGATGAAAATTATGGAGAAGGTTCTTCCCGCGAACACGCTGCGATGGAGCCCCGTCATTTAGGGGTACGGGTAGTATTGGTAAAATCATTTGCCCGTATTCACGAAACCAATTTGAAAAAGCAAGGTATGTTGGCACTCACATTTGCCAACAAGGAGGATTATAATAGAATTCAAGAAGACGACAATATTGACATTGTCGGTCTTACTGCATTTACCCCTGGAAAACCATTGGAGGTGGTGCTAAAGCACAGTGATGGTAGCACTGAAACTATACAGGCAAACCATTCGTATAATGCACAACAGATCGAGTGGTTTAAATCAGGCGGTGCCTTGAATGTGATAAGAAAGCAATTCGCAAGTTGATTTACTTTCCCCACCTATATGTGCGAATATCAAATCCTGCGAGGTCTAGTACACGGTCGGTGACGGTGGCAGCCACCGCTTCGATGGTAGCAGGTTTGCTGTAAAAAGAGGGGGTGGCAGGGCATATAATACCACCAGCCAGCGTTACGGTTTCCATGTTCCGTATATGGATCAGGTTGTATGGTGTGTCACGAACCACGCAAATCAGTTTTCTTCTTTCTTTTAAGATTACATCAGCGGCTCGTGTAATCAAGTCGCTGGAGACGCCTGACGCAATTCGTCCTAAAGTGCCCATGGAACAGGGGATAATAATCTGTGTATCGTATTGGCCGGATCCAGAGGCAAAGGGAGCAGAGAAGTCGGTGGTTGTATAATGCTTTATGGGGTAATCCTTCCATTTTTGGTTGTCAAGTTCCGTTTGCCAGACCTCTTTGGCGTTCACTGTCATGACTAATGCCAATTCAGACCATTGATCTTTCAGCGTAAGCAACTTATCCAAAAGACTGGAGGCATAAATAGCGCCGCTAGCCCCTGTTACACAAATAACAACTCTTTTCATGCTTTATATAACCAATTATGACCCAAGAGGTTCAGACGTAAGTAAATTTTATTATTTAACCCTTAAATGACAAATTATTGACTTTAAAAAACACTTAAACCTGTTATTCTACATAAATTCGATGTGAATTTTCATAGGATAAGGTTTAATGGTTAATGGTTTTTGATTAGGGTCCCCCGATTTACATCGGGGGTCTTTTTTTTACTCCTTTTTGGTGTTCTCGTTTCCAAGATTTTTAAGAATCCAGTTTGTTTTCATACTCCAGAGATGGAAAGTGGTGTTATCAGCAGCTCCGCCGATTCCATGATTTTTATTGGGGTAATAAAAACTATCAAAATGCACATTGGCTTTTACGAGGGCCGTCACCATTTGCGTAGCATTTTGAAAATGCACATTGTCGTCGGCTGTTCCGTGCACTAACAGATACTTCCCTTTAATTTTTTCGGCATGGTTGAGGGGCGAATTATCATCATAGCCTTTGGGGTTTTCTTGTGGCGTGCGCATGTATCGCTCTGTATAAATATTGTCATAAAAGCGCCAACTGGTTACAGGTGCAACTGCAACTGCCGCATGAAAAACATCGGCACCTTTTGTGATGGCAAGCGTGCTCATAAATCCACCATAGCTCCAGCCCCAGTGACCAATTCTATTTTTGTCAACGTAAGCTAATTTACCAAGTTCGCGAGCTGCATCAATTTGATCCTCTATTTCAAATTTTCCTAATTGCAGGTATGTTTTTTTCTTGAACTCCTCGCCACGATACCCTGTTCCTGTGTTATCAACACTTACAATGATAAATCCTTTTTGTGCTAGTAATTGATGCCAGGTGCTGACGGCGCCAAATCGGTTGGCTACTTGTTGAGAGCCGGGTCCGCCATAATTACAGAATAGGACGGGATACTTTTTGGTAGCATCAAATCCAGCAGGTTTCAGCATCCAGCCATTGAGTGTATCTCCTTTACTATTAGGAATACGAATAAAGTCTGCTTGACCAAAGCCATACTCCGTCATTTTTTCCTGCAGCTTGTTATTAGTTCCCAATTGCGTGAGTAAACGAGTGGTAGTACCTTTTTTCTTGTCTGTCACCAACTGATAACGGCTTACTTGTTGAGGCGTATTGATGGTTGAGTAATAGAGAAAAAACTCCGTGAAGTTGTCGTTGAATACCGCACGATTCCATCCCTGTGAAGCGGTTAATGCGGTTGTGCTCTTTCCTGAAAAGTCGGTAACCATGATGTTGCGATCCATGGGACGCGGTGCAGCCACCGTGTAATAGATACGTTTGTTTTTTTCGTCCACACCATTGATCTCCGTAATTTCTTGATTTCCTTGTGTGACTTGCGTTTTTACAGCACCATCAAAACTGTAGAGATACAAATGCCGATAACCATTCATTTCGCTCGTAAACAAAAAGTGCTTTCCGTCTTGTAAGAACCACCAGTCGTCATTGATTTCAACAAAATATTTATTTTTCTCTTCATATACCATTCGACTTTTTCCAGTGGTCGCATCTGTTGCTAATAGTTTCAGGTGGTTTTGGTGTCTGTTCATCCAAAAAACAATCAGTGTATTGTTATCCTGTGTCCATTTGATTCTTGGAATATAGATATCGCCTGTTTCTGTTTCAGCTTTGACTTTACTCCCTGTATTGATATCGTATACATAGATCTCCACGGAGGAATTATCATCGCCGGCCTTGGGATATTTATATCGATAATCTGAATTGTGGGCGTTATCGTAAAAAGTCATATTAAATTCTTTCACCTTCGACTCATCAAAGCGATAATAGGCAAGATGGGTGCCCTCTTTATTCCAAGCGTAGGCTTGTGAGAATTCAAATTCCTCCTCGTATACCCAATCACAATTTCCATTGATGATAAAATTCCATTTACCATCCGTAGTGACGGACTTGTACTGCCCAGTGGCTACCTGGTAGAGATATAGATTGTTGTCAAAAACATAAGACACATACTCTCCCGTAGGGGAGAATGATGCATGAATGAATTTTGAATCAGTTTGCTCTGCTCCCTTTCCCAAAGGACCAGTAAGTTTTATAAGTTGCGTATCGTTATTTACAACCTGTAGAAGATGTATAACTGATTTGGATGATCTTCTATAGATGGGCTCTGTTTTAGTTTTCACTAACCATAAACCCGGTTTGCCAGGGCTAGCTACTACGTCATCCGGACGTGTTATTGATTTACCTGTTTGATCTTTATATCGACTCCACTGAAAGGAAGGCTCTTTTGAACTAGTGTCAAAACGGGCATTTATAAATTCGCCACGAAAGGTTCCTTTTTTATATAAGTCTTCCAATGTAATTTGACCGGGCTGCGCCAGGGTAAGTAGGGGAGCGCATAGCAGGGAGAGTAATAAAGCACGCATACAATTTTATTTAGAGGGTAAATGTATAAAAAAAGACGGCCTTTAGGGGGCCGTCTTTCAACTCTTTGATGAGTGGTGATTATTTCTTTTCAGCCATATCTGGTACAGCCTCAACCTTATACGCCCCTGCATCCAGTTTAACCTTGGTTTCGGAAAAGGCTTTCAGCGTTGCCTGGATGTCCTCGTCGTTATGTATTGCAGAGGGGATTAATCGGTAGATGATATGTCCTTTTGGAATAACGGGATACACCACAATTGAACAGAAAATACCATAGTTCTCACGTAAATCCATTACCATGGCAGTAGCTTCCTCTACGCCGCCTTTCATGTAAACTGGAGTTACAACAGAGTCTGTTTTGCCAATATCAAAACCACGCTCCTTCAATCCTTGCTGGAGCTTGAGCGCGTTACTCCACAGTTTAGCTTTGTATTCTGGGTGGTCTCTTAATAATTCTAATCGCTTAAGATTGCCCACCACTAGTGGCATGGGTAAGCTTTTTGCAAAAATTTGTGAACGAATATTGTATCGTATAAAATCCATGATCACTTTATCACCTGCCACAAAAGCCCCAATGCTAGCCATTGACTTGGCGAAAGTGGAAAAGTAGATATCAATTTTATCTTGCACACCTTGTTCTTCACCGGCTCCTGCACCAGTTTTACCCAGTGTTCCAAAGCCATGGGCATCGTCCACCAATAAACGGAATTGGTATTTATCTTTTAGTGCTGCAATTTCTTTTAGCTTGCCTTGGTCACCAGCCATACCAAATACGCCTTCTGTGATAACCAAGATGCCACCGGCTTTTTGTTTTTCAACCAATGCTGTAGCACGTTGTAGTTGTTTCTCACAATCCTCCACATCATTGTGCTTGAAAACATAACGATGTCCCGGATGCATGCGTAATCCATCGATGATACAAGCATGGCTTTCTGCATCGTAAACAATTACATCATGTCTACCACACAATACGTCAATCACACTGAGCATACCCTGGTAACCAAAATTCAGCAACACGGCATCCTCCTTCATTTCAAAAGCAGCTAATTCTGCTTCCAGTCTTTCATGATGATTACTGTTTCCACTCATCATACGGGCTCCCATCGGGTAGGCGAGTCCATATTCACGTGCACCATCGGCATCCGCTTTTCTTACCTCGGGGTGATTAGCAAGACCCAGATAGTTATTAAGACTCCAAACTATCATGTCCTTACCGCGAAACTTCATGCGGCTGCTGATTTCACCTTCCAGCTTAGGAAAGGCAAAGTATCCATGGGCGCGTTCCCGGTGCTGACCAAGAGGACCCGCATTCTTCATTAGTTTCTCAAATAAATCGGCCATATGCTGGTTTTAACAGG
>CAIRNW010000231.1 GCA_903879995.1 uncultured Bacteroidota bacterium | reverse complement strand
CCGGGAAATAACCCACTGCTTATCAGTATTTTAAACAAAATACCCCGCTATAAAAACGGATAAAGCCCCTATAAAAAGACCCCAGTAAATTTCGCGGGGTCGGTGTGCGTCAAGGTATAACCGGGCCGAAGAAACCAGCCCTGTTATGAGTAAAGTAATGGAAAGCCAACTTCCATAATACAAAGTTTCCCGAAGCGCCATTTGTACCAACAAACAAAGTGTAACTCCCAATGCCAGCGTATGCAAACTGATTTTAAAACGAGTATTGAGCATCAAAGCCGCAATGGAGGAAAGCCAAATACCCAGCGCATATTGAATGGCTACCACTGCATGCCCTGGCATATTTTTCCAAACGTACCAGATCCAGAAATACCAAATACCCGAGGCAACTAACGGAATGATACGGTCTTTTTGTTCTCGTAGCTGTATCGAAGAAATAAATCCAAGTGCCTTGAGCAACCCAACGGTAACCAATGGAAAAAAACTGAACATCGATACAGCTTGTAATAAAATAAGCAACCGTTCACGAGAAGTATATCCTAAAAAATGTATAGGATGAACATATAGCAAAAACAACATGAAATAAACGGGCACAAAAACCGGATGAAACAAATACGAGAGCAGTATAGCGGGCACTCTCCACAACTTATAAGCAGTCTTATTTATTATACCTGATTGATTACTCATATATCAAGTGCAAAGTACATCAATTTAAGCGCTTTACGGAAAGTGCTCAATCCCAAAAGAGTAAAAAGTACTGACAATTTTTAATATAATTTTGTCACCGTACTGACAAAATCTTAATGAAAATAGTCACTTCCAAAAATCAATATGGCTTTTTGCTTGCAACCTGTCTTTTTATTTTTCAATCTACTTTGCAAGCTCAAAAACCCAGCTTCCGTGAAAAATATCAGCCGCTTGCTGATTCACTCGCTACAGTTTATAAAATACCCAGCGCTGTTATTTTAGGAGTAGCGATCATTGAATCCGGTAATGGCACCAGCCGAAATAGCCGATTACTTCGTAATTATTTTGGAATCAAAGGAAAAAACAATCTGCTCAAAACAAAGGGGATTCGGAGTAGTTATAAACAGTACAAATCCGATACAGCTTCCTTTGTTGACTTTTGCAAACTAGTAGAACGAAAAAAGTTCTATCCCACCCTGGCGGGTAATCCCGATTACAAACCTTGGATTTTAGCACTAAGTAAAACAGGCTACTCCGAAGTACCGGAAACATGGCGAAAATTGATCACGGGTGCTATACAGAAAAATGGACTTGATCGAGGAGTAGAGAAAAAAAGTTTACAACTCCCGGCGGAGGCGAGCAACGGGGATCATTAACTGTTCCCGGTATTTTGCTACGGTTCTTCGGGCAATTTCATATCCCTTCTCTTGCAATAACTCAGTGAGCCGTTCGTCACTAACTGGATTTTTTTTATCCTCGGCAGCCACTAGATCACTTAAAATTCGTTTTACCTCACGGGTAGAAACTTCTTCACCGGTATCAGTTACTAAAGCTTCATTAAAGAAATATTTAAGACGAAAAGTTCCAAACTCAGTCTGCACATATTTACTATTGGCCACACGACTAACCGTTGAAATATCAAGTCCGGTAGCCGCTGCTACATCTTTTAATATCATAGGACGAAGGTCAGACTCATCTCCACTAAT
>CAIRNW010000230.1 GCA_903879995.1 uncultured Bacteroidota bacterium | reverse complement strand
GTTGCGTGCTTATATCACCAAGGATTCGGTCAAGATCTTGGATAAACAGAATAAGGTTTACATCGCTCGCAGTGTAGCCTACTTGACTGAGGTAACTGCATTACCACTGGATCTTACATCACTCCAGGATTTGTTGATCGGGAATCCTGTTTTTTTAGATACAACCTTACAGGCTTATAGCAAAGGCAATGGGACTATCTCTTTACAGGGGGTTAATTCTTTTTTTAGGCTATTATTTACCATTGCGGAGCAGGAAAAAGTATTACTCAGCACTAAATTGGATGACTTGGACCTCACCCGTAATCGTACTAGTTTTTTAGGGTATGCGGAGTACGATAATCGCACCGGTATTAATTTTTCACAACGACGCAATATTGCCGTTTCAGAGAAAAAGAAATTGAATGTGGAATTGCGCTTCAAACAGTATGCATTTAATGAAACGTTAAGTTTTCCTTTCAGTATTCCAAAAAATTATCGCCGCGGTTGACGAATAAAATTTATTTTGCATGGAATCGTTATAGAGAATCCATGCGACTTAGCTTTTTAGTTCTATTCTTGTTTTTAACCACTGCTTTTATCCAGGCCCAGCCGGGTACGGACAAGAGTCAGTTGGAAAAAGAGCGCCAGGAAATACAAAAAGAACTTAAAGAAATCCAAACATTATACGAATCAGTAAAAGGGCAGACTAAAAAAACCTTGAGCCAGCTGAATGTGTTGAATCGCAAAATATCGCTGCAGGAACGCTATATCAATAGTATTAGCCGGGAAATACGCTCCATTGATGATGACATATATCTCAGTGAACTTGAAATCTATAGGCTAAATCGACAATTGGATACTTTAAAAGTGCAATATGCCCGCTCTGTAGCGTATGCCTATAAGAACCGGAGTAATTACGACTACGTCAATTTTATTTTTTCTGCCAGTAGCTTCAATGATGCGGTAAAAAGAATTTCTTATTTAAAGAGTTATCGAGATTATCGAGAGAAGCAAGTGGGAATTATTAATAAAACGCAGGAGTTGATTTTACAACGCCGCAAACAACAGTTGGTTCGTAAAGAGCAAAAGAATGTAGCATTGGAAACACAAACCAAGCAAGTGCAAGAGCTAGCGGTTCAGAAAAAGGAAAAAAATGCGGTGGTAGCGCAATTGAAGAGTAAAGAGAAAGAGTTGTCTCGACAAATTGCAGAAAAAAAGAAGAAGGATAGGGATTTGCAAAATGCTGTGTTGGCTATTGTTCGTCGTGAAATTGAATTGGCTAAAAAAGAAGCGGAAGAGCGTCGGAAAAAAGAGGATGAGGAAAGAAAACGAACCAATGCTACCCCTGTAACTACTACAACAACTGCAAAAACTACAGCCCCGGGTACTACCAAGCCAGCAGTTAATACACCCGCTCCAACCAGTGAAGAGCTGGCGGCGGCGGCCAAGCGCACTGATCCTACACGCAGACCGGATAGTTATTTGGATCTTAACGCAAAGGATATTGCACTGAATAGCAGTTTTGAGGCCAATCGATATAAGCTACCGTGGCCGGTGGATAATGGAATTGTGTTGCTGAAGTTTGGTGATAATAAAATTGAAAACACTTACCTCACCATCGATAATCCAGGTATCACCATTGCAACACCGAGTGCGGGGTCTAATGTAAAAGCCGTATTTGAAGGGGAGGTGCGTGGCGTCTATAACCTGGGAGATGGAATGGCTGTTACTATTCGTCATGGTAAATATTTCACCACGTACAGTAATCTCTCCTCGGTAACTGTTGCCAAAGGAGCCATGGTAAAAACCGGGCAGCTGATCGGTAAAACAGGTAAGGACGATGAAGGGAATGGTGGTCAGATTGATTTTATCATGACCATGGAAACCAAAAAAATCGATCCGCAGGGCTGGTTGCGTCGTTAATCAACTTTTTACAAAGCGACTATACAATTTTTCATATTGGGGAACAATATGATGGATATCAAACTTGCAAGCTTGTTTGTAGGCATTGTTCCGGAATGTTTTTAGCGTGCTATCACTTTGTAGTAACTGCATCACTTGTTCACTCATTAAATCAGTATTCCCCACGTTACTCAAGAAACCAGTTTCTCCGTGAATATTGATCTCGGCAAGTCCGCCTGCATCAGTTGATACCACCGGCACTTTTGCAGCCATGGCCTCAAGTGCAGCCAAACCAAAACTTTCATACTCGGAGGTTAGTAAAAAGACATCTGCAATAGCCAGAATATCTTCCATTTGTTCTTGCTTTCCTACAAATAACACATCTTCACTCACTCCTAATTCACGACTTAGGTCTTCAGCCGTACTTCGCTCCGGACCATCCCCTACAAATAATAGTTTACTAGGAATTTTAGAACGAACATTGGCAAAAATCCGAACTACATCGGGTACGCGTTTTATTTTTCTAAAGTTGGATGCGTGAAGCAGAATGCGTTCGCCCGAAGGGGCAATTGCTTTTCGAAAGGCATCAATAGGTTTGCGATTAAAACGTGCTACATCCACAAAATTCATGATTACCTCTATCTCTTTGTCAATCTTGAAATGTCGGAAAGTTTCCTCCCGAAGGTTATGAGAAACAGCTGTGATGGCGTCGCTTTCATTGATTGAGAATGTAACAACAGGAGCGTATGTTTTATCACGTCCCACTAGTGTGATATCCGTTCCATGTAGGGTGGTGATAAATGGTATCTTGATTCCCTCTTTGGCCAGAATTTGTTTAGCCAAATAGGCCGCTGATGCATGTGGAATAGCATAGTGGACATGCAATAAATCCAAGTGATGATTTTTGATGACATCCACTAGTGTACTAGCCAGTGCTGTTTCATAAGGAGGAAAGTCGAATAAGGGATATGTAGGGACCTGAACCTCATGATAAAAAATATTCGGAACAAAACGCTCCAACCGTACTGGCTGCTGATAAGTTACAAAATGGACTTCATGGTTTTTTTGGGCCAATGCTTTTCCCAGCTCTGTTGCTAATACGCCAGAGCCACCAAAAGTCGGGTAACAAACAATGCCAATTTTCATACGCTGTAACGGGTTTGCAAAGGTAGGCTATTTGAAAGGAGCGAATCCCTTCTCAGGATTCTTTAACTTCAGGATTCAAAACAAGTAAGCTATGCTTTCGTTCAATCGGATTCTTCTTTTTATGGCCTTGCTATTTACCGGCCTGGCACAGGCGCAGTCAAATGACTCTTTATTTATTCGAAAACTAGCCGACGAAATTCTACTACGCTCCCAAGCCTATGAAAATCTTCGGGTATTGACTAAAAATATCGGGCCTCGTTTAGCAGGTTCTTCCGGAATGGTAAAAGCTGAAAAATGGGGCTTGGCGGCCATGCAGGCGGCGGGTGCTGATAAAGCCTGGATGCAGGAGTGTATGGTTCCACATTGGGTACGAGGTGGAGTGGATAAAGCCTCAACAATGGTCAATTTGGGTGATGGAAAAAGAGGTATTTCTCTTGACGTGGTAGCATTGGGCAATTCAATGGGGTCCGGACCTAAAGGAGTCACAGCGGAGGTGTTGGAAGTAAAATCATTTGAAGAGCTGGAGTCGAAAAAAGAACAGGTCAAGGGTAAAATAGTTTTTTATAATTATCCTTTCAATGCCACGTTTGTTCGAACCTTTCAAGCGTATGGGGATGCTAGTAAATATCGCGGACAGGGTCCTTCGCAGGCTGCCAAATATGGCGCCGTAGGAACCATTATCAGAAGTATGAGTCATGGTGCCAATAATCATCCGCATACAGGCGCAACTCGATACGATAGCCAGTATGCTAAAATACCTGCTGTGGCAATTGGGCTAGAGCATGCAGATCAGCTGAGTCAATGGCTAAAAAAACAATCCTTACAGGTAAAGTTGGAAACGCATGGTTATTTTTTACCGGATACGATTGGTCATAATATTATCGGAGAATTAAAAGGTACCGAGTTCCCTGATCAAATTATTACAGTGGGCGGACATTTGGATAGTTGGGACAATTGTGAAGGAGCGCATGATGATGGGGCTGGCTGTGTGCAGACCATTGAAATACTACGAGCCTTTAAGGCACTTGGTTATCAGCCACGTCACACAATTCGGTTTGTATTATTTGCGAATGAGGAAAATGGATTACGCGGGGGAACAAAATATGCAGCGGAAGCAAAGGAGAAAAATGAAAAACACATTTTTGCGCTGGAGAGTGACGCAGGTGGTTTTACACCACGTGGGTTTGGATTCACGATGAGCGAAACACAGTATCAGCGTGTATTAAGTTGGCAACCACTGATAGCCCCATATGGCTGTAGTGAATTCAGTAAGGGGGGTGGCGGCGCTGATATTGGCCCCTTGAACCGAACCTTTACTACGCCTGTAGCAGGACTTCAACCTGATTCGCAGCGCTACTTTGATTATCATCATGCGCGCAACGATGTGTTTGAAGCAGTAAATAAAAGAGAATTGGAATTAGGAGCCGTGAACATGGCTGCACTAATTTACCTGGTTGATCGCCATGGGTTAGGACAGTAATTCGGCAATAGCTTTTTTCACTGCTTTGAAAGGAAATCCATATAGGGTTGTTTCCATTTGTGATTTGATTTGCGAATTGCACAAATTACCGATGCTGCCTTCATGCGTGTGATGTAGGACAGTGGGTGGTTGGTAATTTCCTTTTTCAATGGACTCTCCAATTTGTCGGTATGCATCACGAAAAGGTATTCCTTGATTGACCAATGCGTTGACAGCTTCCACACTGAATAAATATTGATATTTTTTATCCTGGAGCAAATCTTTTTCTAGTTGAACAGCGCTAATCATTAATTCCAACATGGACATGCATTCGCGAATTTGTTCAAAAGCCGGAAACAAATGTTCTTTTAATAGCTGAAGATCCCGATGATAACCCGAAGGAAGATTGGTGGTCAACAAGCTAATCTCATTGGGTAACGATTTAATTCGGTTACAATGTGCCCGTACTAATTCAAATACATCTGGATTTTTTTTATGTGGCATGATGCTGCTGCCGGTTGTTAATTGTTCCGGAAATGAAATAAAACCAAATTGTTGGTTCATATACAAACAAGCATCCATGCTAAAGCGACTCAATGTTTCCGCAACACCAGCCAACGCTTGTGCTACAACTCGTTCTGTTTTGCCTCTTCCCATTTGTGCATAGACCACGTTGTAATTGAGATCTCCGAATCCTAGCAAGGAAGTGGTATAGGATCTGTCGATGGGAAAGGACGAACCGTATCCAGCAGCCGAACCCAGCGGATTTTTATTGACTATATTATAGGCAGCTTGTAGTTGAATACAGTCGTCGACCAAACTTTCGGCATAGGCGCCAAACCAAAGCCCGAAAGAGGAGGGCATTGCTAATTGTAAATGAGTATAGCCGGGTAAAAGAACTTCTTTATGTTGTTCGCTTTTTTCTTGTAAGAGTGAAAAAAGTGATTGTAGCGCATTTACAGTTTTTTCTAATTCCTCACGAAGAAAAAGTCGAATATCAACCAGCACCTGATCGTTTCGGCTTCTTGCCATATGGACTTTCTTCCCGCAGTCACCCAATTGTTGTGTCAACTCCCATTCAACTTGGGAATGGATATCTTCCATTTCAGGGCGTAACAAAAAATTTCCTTGTTCCACCTGTTTATAAATTTCACGAAGGGCTGTTACTAATTGCTCCGTTTCCGATGTGGTTAGCAATCCCACCTTTCCCAGCATTTTTACATGCGCCACTGAACCTATTACATCAAATTTTGCCAGATAGGCATCCATCTCCCGATCCTGGCCCACTGTAAATGATGTTACAGCGTCCGCAGCTTCTGTATTTTTTTGCCAGAGTTTCATACGTGCATTTTAGGGTTGGTTAGCTGATCGATCAATGTATAGTATAAATCAATTCCTTTTTCTATTTCATCGATGCCCACCCATTCATCTGCACTATGACTGCGTGCAGAGTTGCCCGGTCCTAACTTTAAAGCAGGGAAGGGAAGCAATGCTTTATCTGAAGTAGTGGGAGAACCATAGTAGGGGAGTTGATTGGCCAGTCCAACTTTCACAAGTGGATGATCTAAAGGAATCAGGGACGAACGAAGTCGAGTACTCCTTGGTTTTAATGTTACAGCGGGTGCAAACATTGATTGAAGCGTATCAATCACCTCTTGAAAACTATATTGCTCGTTGACTCGAACATCCACTACAAATTGGCAGGAGGCGGGCACTATATTATGTGCTTTATTAGCTGTTTCTATAGCCGTAGTACTGCACTTGACTGGGCCTAGTAAGCTTGATTTTCTTTCCCAATTGAAATTTCGTATTGCTTGAATGGCATCCAATGCATGATACAATGCATTATCTCCTTCTTCGCGCGCTGCATGTCCTGGTTTTCCGGTTGCTACGCCGTCAAGAACTAATAATCCTCTTTCTGCAATTGCCATTTGAAGTAAGGTGGGTTCTCCCACAATTGCACAGGTTGCCGGGTGGATGTTTTCTTTCAGTAAACAACCTTTTGTTTGTTCAATGAATGAGGGGTCTTGTAAAAGAGCTTCAATGCCCCCCGTACCGCTGATTTCTTCCTCCGCAGTTGCGGTAACAATCAGATTCCAATCGCGGGGAGTGGTGGCCGAGCATAGTAAAAAGCTTGCTAATAGTGACACCAGTGATGCTCCGGCATCATTACTACCCAATCCGTAGAGTCTGCCATCTTCAATTTGAGGAGAGAAAGGGTCTTTGGTATAGTGCGCGTTAGGTTTTACTGTATCGTGATGTGAATTGAGAAGTAGCGTGGGTTTAGCCGGATTAAAATCTTTTGTAATGGCGTATACATTATTTCCAACCCGGTAGGGGGTAGCTCCCTGTTTTTGTAAAAATTCAAATAAAACAGTAGCGGTACCCTCTTCCTCTTTACTAAAGGAAGGAATAGCAATCAAGCTTTGTAATAATAAAATAGCTTCCTGTTTTATGTAGGTACTATTCATTTTTATTTTGTCAGGGTTGTACCGG
>CAIRNW010000229.1 GCA_903879995.1 uncultured Bacteroidota bacterium | reverse complement strand
GTTTCTGTTAAGAGCTGTAGTTGCAGTTTGTGTCGTGGGCTTTCCATTGGCACTCCATCATCGTAAGGCAAGTCATCCTGTGTTGGTAGGGTTGGGACTAGTTTTACAGTAGTGACCATTATCGTTAAGTTGAGGTGGGATTAACCTATTATAGTAAATTCGGCGATGGGAGGTGAGGGAATGGCGATCGTTTGTCCCCCCAACCCCCCTTAAGAAGGGGGGCTAATTCTTTTAGAATGGTTTGTAATAAGTTATTACTCTTGTGATCCCATCAACTCCCCCTTAAGAAGGGGGCTAATTCTGTTTGGTTGGTTAATAATAAGTTAGGACTGCTTATGTTGTAATAGATCGCCCGTCCAGTACTTTGCTATTAGCTATGTTGCTCATTAAATACTTTATCATTACAGACAAATGTTTCAAATATCATCCGGATTAATATGGAGGGATCACAAGTGAGCGGCTATTTTTTCCTTCTTTGTTGTTATCGGAGTCAGGGAGTTGGGTGTCAAGCAGGTTAGAGGATGATAGATCCCCATACACGCTTGGGCTTCTGGTCACACAAGTTCAAATCTCGAAACCCAGTTTCTGGAAAAAAATTAGGAATGTGCGTTATAAAGGGTATGTGTCAATTTATTTTTAAAAAGGGCGATCGCCCTTAGTTAAGAATGGGATTAGTGGATCAACTTCCTAGTTCATCAGGATCAATCCCCAATTCTTTAAGCTTGGTAGCCAAGCGATCGGCTCTTGCTTTTTCGTGTTCTGCCCGTTCATCAGAACGTCTGGCAATTTGCATCGCTTGATTGGTTTTCAACATCTCATTTTTGGCTGCTTCCTGTGGCGTAGGAACCATAGCCCCTTCAACAGAAAAATAACGCAACTGTCGATTATGAATACCAAGAAAAAAGCCGAGAGATTCACTCCATAACCAACCTTGAGCATTGGAGGGAATGGGAAGATAGGTGTCGACATTTAGTTTAAATCCTGCAAATTCTAAAGTGTCGGGGGAAAAATAAAAATATTCGGGGGTATGAAATCTTTTAGCGTATAGCTGCAGTTTGGCATTGCGATCCACACTGGCGGTCGAGTCAGACAATAATTCAATGATTAAATCAGGGTAACGACCATCTTCTTCCCAGATAACCCAAGAGTTACGCGGCGATCGGGTTGTGCCTTTGACGAGGAAAAAGTCAGGACCACGGAAGTCTCGATTTTTGAGTTGTTGGCGACTGAAGTAAATGGTCAAATTCGCACCGATGAAAAAATCATCCCGTTCTTGCCATGCCCATTCTAGACAGGTGACCAGTAACAACAATTGCATGTAATGTAAGGAACTTTCTATCTCTGGTTCATCACTCAAAAGTTGAGTGGCATCGGGCATCTGCAACTCTAGTTCTTGGGCTGTAATTGCTGCCATGGAATTTTACTCCTGATGGGGTTAATAGTTGTTGATGAACTTGGTTTACCTAAACATAACAACTATCCTACTAAATTTGGGAAAAGTTGGAAAAGGGCGATCGCCCATAGTTAAAAATGGGATTAGTGGTTTATTGTGGTTTATTTTTGATTATAAAATTGAAGAAAGGCGATCGCACCTTACCATCATTTCCTCAATATAACAGCAACGAATAATTCAGCGGACTTTTATCACATGAGCGATCGCACCGTTATCTGCAAAGTGTCTACACCAAGAGGTCCCAGGTTACAGCCGTACCAGCTTTAATGTCACTCTTAACTGCTTTACCCAGTAGAATATCATAATACTTAGGTGCCAAGCCTAAACCTGGGCGAATGGCTCTCAAATTATCGGGGGTTAATTTCTCCCCAGCTTGCATTTATGGTTACCATTCCCGAATTGCGCAGCACTAGATTTTTATTGTTTCCAGAGATACCTAATCCACCAAGCTGCTGCTTAATCTACCAAACTGACCAACCCCCGTCTACCTGCAAAATCTGCCCAGTGACGTAGCTTGATAAATCACTGGCTAAAAAACCAACCACACCGCGAAAGTCATCCTCTGTCGCCATTCGACCCAGTGGTGTGCGATGGTTATAGCGCTGCACAAACACCTCCGGTTGGTTTCTGTATATCCCCCCCGGAGAAATCCCATTCACCCGCACCCGTGGTGCCAGGGTGGTAGCTAACCAGCGGGTCGATTGAATCAAGCCCCCCTTACTGGCCCCATAGGCGGCCGGGTTACCCATGGTTGTGCCTTCGTACAGACTCCAATCTGGGCCATGATGACCATAGATCGACGCGATGTTGATAATGTTGCCCCCTGGGGAAGACCTTAACAGCGGGGCTAACCCCTGACAGAGGTGAAAAGCCGCCGTCAGGTTAACCTCCAGGGCTCGCCGCCAGGTTTCCAGGGTTTGCTGTTCAAAGGGAACGGCCCAACCGGTCAGATCGGAAGAACCGACAAACGCCGCATTGTTAATTAGGCAGTTTAACCCTTGATCACCCTTAAAGACTCTCTGAATAAGTTCAATCCGAGATGTCTCACTTTCGAGATCGCAAGATATAGAAAGTACCTTTACGCCCCAACGAGTTCGGAGTTCCTGTTCCAGAATTCCCAGATCGCAATCTGGCCGATCTACGAGGATTAGACTAGCCCCCAATTCAGCAAGGGTATCAGCCATGACTCGGCCAAGCCCGCCAGCAGCCCCAGTGATTAAAGTCCATCGTCCCTCTAAATCTTGCAGTGATTTGAACATAATTACAAAACTTAGTCAATTCTGATTAAAATATAATTCTTGATAGCGTTCAAAGTTTCCATCTCTAAGGGTTGGAAATTCTTGCCGCGCCTTGGTAGTCATAGCGAAATCAACGTCATAAATGTCTAGTTCTTCTGAACTGGATGTTGGTAAGCTAATATCTCCATTTGGAAGAACGACCATGCTACTTTTTTCGTAGAACAGACCGTTGCCATCCACGCCTACCCGGTTTACACCAATCATGATCATCTGATTTTCAATGGCACGGGCTATCAATAATGTTCGCCAATGATTGACTCGGCTCTGAGGCCAGTTTGCAATGCAGATCACTCCAAAGCATTTGGAAGCCATCAGGGAAAAGATAACCGGGAAGCGCAAGTCATAGCAGATACTAGCACCAAGTCTTACATCGAGCAAATCAACATATCCGAGACTATTTCCGGCGAGGAGAACTTTTTCTTCACCCACAAAAGTGAAAGGATGTAACTTTGAATAAACAGCAGATGTAGCGAATGGAGTTGCAAGACAAAGACAATTTTCAGGAGAGTTCCCTCGGTAAGAAAGTAAGGCTCCAAAAATAATGTTTATATCAATAGATTTTGCTAATTGATGAAATGTGCTCAAAGTCCAAGAATCTGATAAGTTTTCAGTAAATGAATTAACCTCAAGGGAGTAGCCCGTTAGTGTCATTTCTGGAAAAATCACCAAGTCACAGCCTCGTTTCTTGGACTCTTGGATAAACTGCCTACAATACTGGGCATTGGTATCTTTATCAAGCCAATGTTGGTTAAGAGAAACTAAAGCAATTCGCATTAATTGTATTTTCTAAAAACTGGCTTAACTTCTGAACCTACAAGATAGTTTTCAACCCCTTTAACAATAGCCTCCTTGTAAACTTGTAAAGCCTTATAACAGGCATCAAGGGTTAAGGTTAACTCTTTATCGGTATGGGATAAACTGACTGCAATCCATGGCATTAAAACTTTACTCTTTATCATTTCTTGGGCAAACAGTGTTCGGAACGCCGCTGATACTAAACCCTGGGCATCTCGTGTAATGTAATTCAAAGAAATAGAAGGGCCAATCACTTCAAAGAAATCCTTTATACCCAGAGCTAATGCAATATCATTCATTCCAGCCTTTAGCTTTGCACCATAGTCCCAGAGATGTCGACAAACATTGCGTTCCTGATAGATAGTCATGGTTTCGATGAAAGCACCCAGTCCACACATTTCGCCGCCATGGGTAGTCGACAAGAGAAACGTTCTTTCTGAACCTTGTTTATCAATAGCTCCAACTTCCATAATATCCCGTCGACCAGCTAAAGCAGCTACTGAAAAACCATTTGCCATGGCTTTTCCAAAAGTCATTAAATCGGGAGTAACATTAAAATAGTGACCAGCACCCTGAAGCGACCAGCGAAATCCAGTGATCATCTCGTCCAGGATAAATAGTGCCCCTTCATTCCTACAAAGATTTTGTACTTGATGCAGAAAATTATTGCTTTTGTTAGGACAAGATATGCACTGAGGATCAGCGGTAAGTTCGATACAGTTAGCTGGGCACGGAATAGTTGTTGTAGCAGGTTCTAGCACTACCGCTGCAATTTGATCAGGGTATTGATTGAACAAATATTTTAGTGAAGTAATATCATTGTAATCAAAGAGGAGTGTTGAGGAGACGTATTCTTGAGGAATTCCCCGTTGTAAAGGAGTCGTCCCAATAAACCAGTCATCAAATGAAAAGAATGGGTGCTGTCGGGGTATACAAACATAGCGGCGAACGGTGAAAGCTCGAGCAACTTTGACAGCAGCGGTGGTTACGTTAGAGCCATTCTTAGCAAACTTCACCATGTCTGCACCAGGAATTAAACTAGTAAATAATTCCGCTGCTTCCAACTCAATTACAGAAGCCCGAGTCAAGTTGTTACCATTTTCAATTTGCTTAATTGCAGCCGCATTCACACGGGGGTTGGCATAACCTAAGGTTACTGCGCGCAAAGCCATACCATAGTCTAGGAATTGATCACCTTCCGAATCCCAAACATAAGCACCTTTTCCTTTTTCAAGAATCTGAGGTGCATTTGATGGAAACTGATCAAACCCTCGAGAGTAGGTATGAGCGCCGCCAGGAATGGCATGATTTAATCGTTGCTGATAGGTCATACTTTTTTATGCTTTCCCATTTTTAAATTTCATTAATGCTTCGACCATAACAAAATCATCCTCGTCATCAATTTCTAATGACTTCCATTTAGGCACTATATAAGCGTAGGTGCCTTCGTGATAAAAGCCATTTTTACTCCGTAAAATTTCAGTGTAAGAGCAATATACAGTACCATCTAAGAAATAAACTGGTTCAATATCTTGACGTCGAAGACCATTGGGCTGTTGATTCGTATAGGGGTGTAGAGCTCCACTGGAATTTACAAAATACATAAAAGCAGGATGCAGACTTTCCGCTCGACAAACGCTGACTACTGAATTAGCTTGGTTTTGTTCCATGATTTCTAAGGCAGTATCAATGTCACGGGAGTCTCGCAGTGGAGAGGTTGGCTCTAAAAGTACGATGATTTCATATTTGCGTGCATGTTCAATCAGCCAATCAAGAGCATGGAATATAGCGTCTACTGAACTTGCAGTGTCGGTAGCTAGCTCAGCAGGGCGTAAAAATGGAACTTCTGCACCAGATTGAATTGCCACCCGGGCAATATCCTCACCATCAGTGCTAACAACTACATCATCAATGTACACAGAAGCTAGACCACTGGCAATCGTCCAATGAATTAAGGGTTCTCCATTGATTAATTTGATGTTCTTCCCTGGTAGACCTTTAGATCCTGCCCTAGCCAGTACTAAACCAAGAACTTTCTTGTGATTAATCATCCTGCAAAACCTTCAATTTACTAATCCAAAGATTTGTTCCCGAACATGTCTTTGATTCTGAAATATTCGTTGAGCGGGATACTGACCAACCACCAGAGTATTATCTGAAACATCAGTATCTATCAGAAGAGTGTTTGCACCGAAAATAACATTATTCCCTATAATACAATTGCCTATTACACTTGTACCAGAGTACAAAACAATACCTTCTCCAAAGCTTGGGTAAACATCAGTATCAGCGCCAATGGTACAGTTTTGATAAACCACGAGATAGTTATTAAAATTAGCTTTACCAATTACGGTACCTACAGGATGAACTAACATAAATACATCAGGCATTGGCACGGAGTAGAATAGGTCTACTCCATGCATGATTTTATTCAGATAAAAAAGCTTCGTCGCAAGTTGGCTGTTACTGGCATTTCTATATATTAGATTTGATAAATAATATAGGAAAACCGCCATATGATCACCATTCAGGTGATCGAATAATGGCATACCATTTTCCTGATAGTATTTACGTTTTATGCGAGAAAACGAATATTCAACTTTCTCAAGAGAGTCTTTAATTAAGGCTATTGATACTAGACTCTTGTTTCTATCCGGCAAATAACTATCAAGCAAGTTATTAATAAAATGAGTAAGATCTATTAATGTTAAGGTGCAGATCATTACTTCAGATTCCTCATTTGAATTCCCTGATTACGCAAGTATGACCTAGCGCGGATAGGGTTATTATCGCCGAAATGAAATAAACTGGCGCAAGCAACTGCAGAAACTGCGGTATTACTTAGTGCTTCAGCGAGGTGCATAAAATTACCTGCTCCTCCGGAAGCAATAACAGGTACAGACACAGCATGAGCAACTGCATCAGCCATTTTTAAGTCATAGCCTCCCATCATTCCATCTCTATCGATGGAATTTAAGAGAATTTCACCAGCACCGAGATCGGCAAGATGACGAGCGTGATCAACTGGGTCTAAGCTGGTAGGTTCATGACCACTTCGAATCCATACCTTTGGAACTCCGTTATCATCTGCACGATAATCTATTCCTGCCACAATGCATTGATTGCCAAAGCTTTCAGCAGCCTGTTTGATCAAACTGGGTCTAGTAACAGTTGCAGTATTAACCAGAACCTTATCTGCCCCAGCGAGCAACAGTTCGCGTATGTTATCAAGAGATGTAACACCACCACCAGCAGTAAGAGGCATAAAACACTCTTCGGCAGCCAAGTGAAGTATATCTAATAATGCTCTGTGACCGTTGGTGGTTGCTTGAATATCCAGTAAAACTAATTCATCGGCATCTTGAGCGCTGTAAATTCGTACTGCCGTCTGCGGTGAGCCAGTATCCCGATAATCACTAAATCGTTTTCCTTTCACCATCCTTCCATCTCGAAGCAGTAAAACAGGAATAACTCTTTTCTTCAGCATTTCCCGTTCCAGTCTGTGAACTTTTTCAAAATCCGAAGACCACTTGGTTGACTTTTTTCCGGATGGAATTGCATTCCAACAATATTATGTCTTGCAATAGATGCAACAAAATGACCACCATAGTCACAAGTTGCAAGGATATCATTCTCATTTGCAGGTATGCAGTGATAGGAGTGTACAAAATAGTAGTCTACGTTATCTCTAATTCCCTCAAAAAGAGGATGTGAATATCGTTGATAAAGTCGGTTCCAACCCACATGAGGAACATTCAAATGATCAGTTGGATACATTAGTTTTACCTGCCCTGGAACTAAGCCTAAGCCCAAGCTGGGACCATGCTCTTCACCTTCATCAAAAAACAGTTGCATTCCTAAGCAAATGCCGAGTAATGGGCGTCCTTCTGCTACATATTCATGAATTGCACTTGGCCATTTTTTTTGTTGCAACCGCTCCATGGCCATCCGAAACGAGCCTACACCCGGCAAAACTAAGTGACTGTAGCGAAGAGTCAGCGAGGGATTGGAGCAAATCTCCACCTCAACACCTAACTTCTCGAAAGCATATCGGACTGACGCAAGATTTCCCGCACCGTAATCAATAATTCCAATCATGACGATGAATTTTCGCGATTATCCTCTCGATACCATTGATCAAAGTCCCAAACTTTAGGGGCTTCACCTCGTAAGTCGAAATCGTGTTCGTAGGGTGGAATAGCCATCCCTTTGGTAATCTCGTTAAATTCAACTTCTGTAAGTCCAACGTATTCTAGAAATATATCTAAGGAAGGAGGCCGACGTCCGTCATATTCTTCATTAAGTTTTTGTGCTTCTTCAGAATTCATTCTACCATTACGGACATGGAAGGCATTAATCTGAGCCACCCTGCTATAGCCTCTTTTTATGAATTTGATATAATCACGAGTACCTTGCATAAAGCATTCGATTTTCTCCCCATGTTGATTTAAATCTGACGGCACACCCTCTAATTCATCAATTTGCCAACCCAACTCTTTTTTTATGATGCTGGTATTCTTGGTATAATCCCATGGAATAAAGCTGCCTAGTGGAACTGAACAATAACGCATGGCTATCAATTCTTTAACGGGAGGAAATGTGTAAGGCAAGAGATCACGTTTATCAAACGGATTTTCAGGAGAATCAATCATTCCATGCATATCCTCAGCTGTAATGCCTAGGGTACGAAGCATATTAAACTTCTTATCGTCTTCATATTCAATATCATCGTTCAAGTAATCATAGTAAGCCGTGATATCAGCCTGTGGTTCCCCCCAAAACACAAGAGGTATTTTGTACATGAGTGCAACTCTTAGGGGATAAGAATAGATCCCGGTATGACAATGCCAACAAAAATCAGTTTTACGCTTGAAAGACTCTAACATTAGACGCTTTACAATATGCCAATTGGGTGTAAATTCCAGAACATCTACGCCCAACTTTTTGAACGTTCTATGATTATTATTTTGAATTGTGTCTCTCATAAAACCGTGGTTAAAACGAACCAAAAGTGGTTTTATTTTATATTCTTTCATTAGGTAGTAGAGCTGAAACGTACTGTCTTTACCACCAGAAAAAGGGATAATGCAGTCATAATCTGCTTTACCTCTGTGCTTTTCAATCAGTGCGTCAAGGAGTTTTTTGCGCTCTAGCCAGTCTATGCTGGTTTGTTTGTATTCAGTGCTTCGACATATATTACAGACGCCTTCAGAATCGAATTCAATCGTTTCATAGGTTTCTGGCAAGCCACACCGTTTACAACGCAAGAGTAGGTTGTTCTTCTTAGAGGATGTTTTATCGTTCATTTTGAATACCAAGGGTGCTAAGGTCTTAATCTAAAATATATTGCTCGCTTTGGCAAAGTCATCCGGTCGGCCCACATCCAGCCAGATTTCATGAATAGGGTAAGCAATGGTTAGGTCACCCTTATCCCGCAATCTGTCAAAAAGAGAGGGCATATCACACGGCTCATTACTTTTTAAGTGGGATAGGGTTTCCGAGTTGAGTGCATAAACCCCTGTGTTAACATGAGTACGCACTACAGGTTTTTCATTGAAACCAATTATTTTTAGTCCCTCCATCTCCACAACTCCAAACGGGTGCTGCCATTCATATAAACGAACTGCCATTGTGGCACTAGCCCGGTGCTGCTGGTGGAAATTTAGCATATCGTTATACTTAATCTCTGTAATCACATCCCCATTTGTAACAATAAACGGTTGTTTTGGTAAGGGTGTTAACAAAGAAAGTGCACCTGCTGTACCCATTGGGTACTCTTCGCGCAGGTAATTAATCTTCACACCGTGTTTCTCCCCATTGCCGAAATATTCCTCTACCATGTGACCCAAATAGTGAATGGAGATAACAAAATCCCTAAATCCCTGGGATCTCGCCCGTTCAATGATATGTTCCAGCATTGGTCTACCACCAATTTTAAGCATTGGCTTGGGACAACTCTCCGTGTGAGGACGTAGACGCGTACCTTTGCCACCCGCCATAATTACCATTAGGTTGGTCGTACCCATGGAATCGGAGAGGACGTCTCCATCAACTAAATTATCCCAAAGATGTATTCCGACTACTCGGTTGTCCTCACTAACAACAGGTACTTGCCAAACTTTGTTGGCTTTCATCAACTGAAGTACATAATCGCGTTCCATTGATTCAGGGACAACCAGCGGGTTACGGTGAATTATTGATTCAATTGGGCTCTCAAGACCCAATCCCCTCAGTAGACCTCTACGGACATCTCCATCTGATATGGTGCCAATTAAAGCACCTTTCAAATCCGTAATCAAGGCAATTTGAATTCCCACATCATTGAGGTTTTGGATTACATCTCGAATTGTCGCTGTACACGGGATGATGGAGCGATCCCAGTTTTTACTATGAATGTTTGTTTTCATTGGTCGATCAGGCTGCATCTTCAAAATACTGAGGTTTAATCTGAAAAGACATTTTTGTAATTTTCTTTAATTATTAGAGTTAACTCCAGTCTTGACTGCAGGATTACCAACTACAATACAACCATCAGGTATGGATTTCGTTACTATAGATCCGGCTCCAACAATAGTATTTTCACCGATAGAAATACCGGGAAGCACCACCGCACCTGCACCAATAAAAACGCTGTTAGAAATTCTGATATCACCACAAAGGGTTACTCCTGGTCCAATAAAAGCATGGGATCCAATTAAACAGTCATGATCAACCTTACATCCAGTGTTAATAACCACATTTTCCCCTAAAATAACCCCCGGCTGTAAAATCCCACCTGCCATGATTTGGCAACCTTCGCCCAGTTTCGCCGCACTGCTTATGATAGCTGACGGATGTTGTACGTGGTTAAAAGTAAAAAACCGGGATTTCATAATTTCAAATATCTTTTGTCGTCTGAATATGTGGGGATTAGCCCCTAAGCCATTCACTAAACAAATTTCGGTAGTAGGTAAATTGTTTAAGTATTCATCACCCCCTAAAACGCGAACTCCTAGGAATGCTCTAGTCTGGGGTTGAGGATCTAAAAATCCCATAACTTCAACACCACTGGCAAGGAGTGCATCTAAAACAACTTTTCCATGACCACCTGCACCCAAAATGTAGACCGATTCAGACATCTAAAGTTTCTTCGCTAGGGTAGTAACTATTTTGCCTATCGCGGACTGACTTAGCTTGTAAGTGAAATATATGATTTTGGATATTATTTTTTTAAAAATTCAAAGCACATTTCTTTATCAATGCCAATATCCTGAATCATGCCCATAAGATTACCTCCCTTTATATCTTGTCCTGAATGAATGGGAACTACTACTCTGCTTCCATTTCAGGCATCAAGCGTTTCATCTATATCGTAACTTCGGGTCGCTATTTGCTCAATTGTTTGCCAATAGCTAAAGGGAGAAACCCCTGTCCCCGGTCTTTTACAAGTTAAGTTTTCTTCTGAAAATACTTCGCCCGCTTTGATAGCACTAGAAGCAACTAAACTCTTACGGGCAACTTCTCTATTTTTCCACTCTGAAGCTGTAGGTCGTTTAACCCCATCCCCTAATGCTTGCTCAATTTCGCGAATTTGTTGTACTAGCTGATTTAATTCCTGGGGTTCCAACGATGCCTGATGGTCAGGACCAGGGAGAGTGCGACTAGTTGTAAAATGTTTTTCAATGATTCTCGCCCCCCGTGCCACAGCAGCCAAGGAAATATGAATCCCTGGGGTGTGGTCGGAATAACCTACTGGTAAATTAAATGCCCCAGATAGTGTATCTATACTCCGTAAATTTACTTCACCAAATGGGGCAGGATATTCAGTAGTACAGTGTAAGAGGGTAACTCTTTGTTGCAACTGGTTTTGTCCCGCTGCTGAAGCAAAAGCCTGTTCAAAGTCCCTTAATTTAGGTTTTGTTGTCGGTGCGGTTGTAAAACCAAAAGCTAACACGCTCAAAGCTGCTTCTACTTCTGCTAAAGTACTCATACCAGTAGATAGAATAGTGTTTTGAGCACTACGAGCGATCGCCAACAGAAAGGGGGCATTAGTAATTTCACCGGATGGAATTTTTATAGTTTTTAAGCCAAGATCGTGGGCGAGGAGATGCAGGCTGGGAATATCAAAGGGAGTAGAAAGGAAGGAAATTCCTCGTCTTCGGGCATAATTAATTAACACTGCATGGTCGTTTTTGCTCAACTCCAGTTTGCGGATCATTTCCAATTGACTTTCTGTGCGATCCGTCGTTTGAGTTTGATACTCGGCTTTAGGAGCATGACGACTAACTACCCTTTCCGCTTGGAAGGTTTGGAATTTAACTGCATCTGCTCCCGCATCAGCAGCAATATCAATTAGCTTTTGGGCTAGTTTAATGTCACCGTTGTGATTAACTCCCGCTTCAGCAATGACAAATGTAGGATTCTTTTGGGTATTCATTTAGTTATCGAACGGGAAGATATTTTTCCGAAAACACACCATTGCTTTCACAAAACATGACCAATGTCAAAGAAAGACTTTCGGGTTTGTAGTGTCACACTTTTAAGTGTTTCTTTAATTTTAAGACTTACATTTCCCGATCCATACCACGATTCTACTGATGATAGTAGAGATTGAAATTCAGAAGACAGGGCTTGACGAATACCAGTAATAATATTACTATTCACTTCTAACACATCAATCACGGACTGGGCTTTTAATCTACCTTTTTGGCGATCGCCAATATTGACAGTTGCTTTTTTGAGTGCAGGAGCTTCAGTAATTCCACTGGAAGAGTTACCCAAAATCACGTCTACTTCACGCATTAAACTTAAATAGCGTTGTTGACCCAGGGAAACAAACGCCCTAGCTCGATGTTTGTTATTTTCCACCCACTGATCAATCTGCTCAATTAAAACTCTTCCCCCCGTATCAGCGTTGGGATAGGTCAAAATCACTGTTGCCTGAGGGAAGGCATCGAGAGCAGTCAATAGCTCTCCCATAGCAATAGCTGGTGACTGTTTATCCAGAGTGACTGGATGATAGGTAACCAGAAAAATGGGTGATAGTAATTTTATTCCTAAAAACTCTTCTAGCGTCTGGCGATCGCACCAGTGCAAGTGACGTAGATGATCCAGTCCCGGTGCGCCTAAGTTAAAAACCCTTTCCGGGGATTCTCCCAACTGGATAACGCGATGACGATAAGGTTCAGCAGCTACAAAATGCCATTGAGAAAACTTGGTGATAGCATGGCGAACATGCTCATCAAAAGCTCCCTCTGTTGTTTCTCCACCATGTATGTGGGCTATGGGAATACGGGCTATCACTGCTGCTTGGGCTGCTGCTAAAACTTCAAAGCGATCGCCCAAAACCACTAGGATATCGGGCTTTAAACTTTCTAGCGCATCAGCAAAACCGATTACACCTAAACCAATGGACTTGGTTATACCAACAGGTGTATCGGATGACAATAGCATCTCTACCCTGGCACTAATAGTAAAACCATCCGATTCAATTTGCTGGTAAGTCAGACCAAATTCAGGGGAGAGGTGCATTCCAGTAGCAATAATTTGTAATTGCAAGCCGGGGTCATCAGCAATTTCCTTCATCAACCAGTAGAGTAGACCATACTCGGCTCTGGTTCCCGTGACAACACAAATCTTACGCATCGGATTTATAACAATTACGTGCAAGTGCGGCACTACTCGGGACATTAATCAAACTTGCTTCTAACCGCTCAGCCACAGTTAATTGAGATCGAGGACAGTCAGCATACATAGGCAACTTGTTTAACAAAGTCCAAGTAGGACGACATTGGTAACCGGCACTATTAGCCACTGCCAAAACTAAATCCCGTAATTGTGAGCTTGGCTCATTCAACCTTAAGGTGTTCAACCAATAATTACTTTGACTATTAATAGGTTCATCAACAAACTCAACACCATTAATACCTTCAAATACCTCTCGATATCTGTGTGCTAACTGGCGCTTAAGACGCAAAAATTCAGGCAAACTCTCCATCTGCGCACAACCCAGAGCAGCATTTAAATTTGGTAACCGATAATTCCAAGCTACCTCATCATGAAAAAACTCCCACCGGTGAGGTCTTTTAGCCGTAGTTGTCAAATGTTTAGCCTGTCGGGCTAATTTGTCATCATTAGTTAAAATCGCACCCCCTCCCCCAGTGGTAATCACCTTATTTCCATTAAAACTCAAGGTTCCTAATAGCCCCAGAGTGCCAGTATGTTGCCCTTTATAAGTACTGCCTAAAGATTCTGCTGCATCCTCTACCAAGGGTAAATTATAAGTATTAGCCAAATCGAGAAGTGATGACATATCTACAGGGTGCCCATAGGTATGCATGGGAACAATGGCTGCAATCCTTCTTCCTGTGAACCGGTTAATTAGATTCCCATCCTCTACTTGTGAGGACTGCTGTAGATGCTCCCCAAGAGAAGGGACATTTATTCCTAAGGTTGACCAGTCACTGTCAACAAAATGGGGAACTGCTCCGCAATAAGCTACCGCATTAGCAGTGGCTACAAAGGATAAGGCTGGAATCAATACCTCATCACCCGTCCTCACTCCTGCCAATAACAGAGCAATATGTAAAGCAGCAGTACCATTAACTACAGCTACCGCATATCTTGCCCCTGTATATTCAGCTAACACTAGCTCGAACCGGTCGACGTATTTCCCTACAGAAGAAACGAAGGTAGAGTCTAAGCAATCTTTGACTATATTCCATTCATTACCTGTAAACTCTGGCTCATGAAGTGCAGTGAACTCTTTACTATTACCAAGAACCTGCTTTATTCCTCTAAGAATGTTTTGCTCTAAGCTAATCACTAGTGAAATACCTCTAAGACATAAATCTTAATCCTTGTTGTCTCTCAAAAGTTATGTTATTAAATATTATATTGATCGCTCTTATACATTTGTAAGTTAGCCGGATCCGTAAACCATTGAGCCGTTTCCGTCAGTCCTATTTTAAACCCCTCTTTTCCACCATATAGTGGTTCCCAGTCTACAAGAAGCTTAGCTTTACTGTTATCTGCCCATAACCTGTTAACTTCACTTTTGTCAGGACGTAAGCGAACATCATCAGTTATGACATCTACCTGCACACCCATAGACTCAGCAATTAAGTTTACCGTGTCGCCAATAGAAATTTCATAGTTACTGCCGATATTAATTACCTCGCCCAGAGAACGTTGGGATTTTGCGATGGCAATAAATCCTCGTACTGTGTCCTTAACATAATTAAAATCCCTGGTTGGATGGAGAGATCCTAATTTTATCTGACGCTTTCCGCTGGCAATTTGGGTGATAACTGTAGGAATTACTGCTCTAGCCGACTGCCTAGGTCCATAAGTATTGAAAGGACGAATAATAGCAACAGGTGTACCAAAAGAGTAGTAAAAAGACATAGCCATTTGGTCAGCACCAATTTTAGTGGCAGAATAAGGAGATTGTCCTTGGAGGGGATGTTCTTCTGTAATTGGCACAAACCTTGCTGTTCCATAGACCTCACTAGTTGAGGTATGAACTACCTTTTCTACTCCAACTTCTCTGGCTGCCTGCAAAACATTTAGAGTCCCTGTAATATTTGTCTCTACATAAGTTGCTGGAGAATGGTAAGAGTAAGGAATAGCAATTAAAGCTGCCAGGTGGAGAACAACATCACACCCACTCATAGCGGACTTAACACCGTACGGATCACGAATATCACCGGAGAAGACCTCTAAATTATCAATGACTTCCCTTGGAGAATGATCTAGCCAACCCCAGGAGTTAAAAGAGTTGTAAAGAACAAAGGCGCGAACTTGATAACCTTCCCTAACCAAGGATTCTGTAAGATGGGATCCAATAAAGCCATCTGCACCTGTAACCAATATTTTTTTCATGAGTCAGTAAAGTGTTTTGTCCAATACCTCTGGCAATCTTCTAAATCCTAAACATATAAATCAAACTGGATAAGTAAGTCCAGGTATCGGGTTAAAGAACAAAACTCATGTACTATGTGATGGGCAATCGCTCTACCTGAGTTGACATTGTCTTATTCCAGTGGTTGATCAGCGCTTGTAAAAATAACTCATGCTGAGCTACGGATTGCGCAAGACTAGGCAATTGGGGTTCTTGACCGTTAAAAATACAATTTACCACATGAGCAGTGAGATCTGACTGAAGAATAAACCCTGGAGCAAAAATCTGTTCGCCCTCTGTCGAGCTTGCAATGCCCCCACGCTCATTAATATGCCAAATGGGCATTTCGTGATCGGAACGAATAGCTGAGATGGAAAACTTAGGATCAACAGACTCGTCATGGGCAATACCACTTACAGTAAGCCATGAACCATCGCTGAAATGAATATCTATCAAACCTGCAACATCAAAAAAACGAGGACGATTATAATAGGGAACCCATTGAGTCAATTTTTCCGTGTTTACCGCGACAACCTGAGAGTTATTCCATCGGGCTACATAGTCAATGTAATGCACCGTATTGCATGCTATTCCACTTATATCCAGGAACTGGGCTCGAACAGGTCCAGCTCCAACTTTTGATTTTAATTGTTCATATAGTGGAAACATTTGCATCGGGGTATTCACCCAAACCCCCGTGTTAGGCGGAATAGAATGGGCAATTACTTGTAATTCTTCAACAGACTGGGCTAGAACTTTCTCTAATATCCAATACCGGATGCTCGCCATCTTAGCTAGTTGTTGAATTAACCTAGGACGGCTATCTGCTGTAGCAGATATGATCGCAAGATCAACTACTTTAGGCAGGATCTGAAAGTCGGTCGTAAAATTAACGGAATGAGCTTCAGAGTGTTCTACTGCAAGCCAACGCTGTTTAGCTGTGTGTAATGAATCCCAAGAGATATCACAAGCCCAAATTTCAAGCGGAACCGTGACCTTGGCTAAACCTTGAAGATACCGGGAACCGATTCGGCCGCTTCCAGCAATGATGATTGTTAGTTTTTCCACTGATGGTGTTACACCTGATAAATTTGATGAATGAGTTTCATGGTTTCAAATCCTTCTTGCAGAGTAGGTAGACCATGGACTTCCCCCTTTACAGCACGGAAGGACTCCTGGGACTGCTGACGGAGTCCTGGCTTGAACTGCGTATCCCAATCACCCAAGGGTAAAGGTTCATTTTTACGCGATCCATACGTTTGAATTGTAGCATGCTCGAGGGGACGCATTTCAAATCTTTTCGTGGGAGTTGTAATGGCAACTGCCCATGGTCCTGGTGCATTCCAAATTCCTTGGTAGATACCAATATCTCCCGACGAGTAATCAAGTTTTGTCAACACAAGGAAAGGGTTTTCCGCGTTCCATGGAATTATGTGGTTTACACTTATGACCTTACCCCGACAAAACAAGCGCAGATAGTCAATCACATGAATAGAGTTGGCATACATCCAGTTGGCAGTGACAGATGGATGTTCACCATTATCCAGGGCAGCTTGAGGATCCTCTTGATCTAGGACGTGTACGATTCGCGGTTCTGTGAGTTGGCTTAGCTCTTGCATCACGATGCGCGTACTGGAGTAGTGCCTGCGATTTAGGGCAACATAGGCTTTAGCGTTAGTTTTTTCTGCATGTTTTAAAATTGATTCTGCGTCATAAAGGTTATAACCAGCGGGCTTTTCAATCAAGCAGTACCAAGGAAAGGCAAAAGCTATTCTGCAAATCTCATTTGTGAAAAGTTCACCTACTGAAATCACAACTAAGTCAGCATTTGTAAGTTCCCACAGTTCTTCCACTGAGTTGCACACGTATTGAATTTTGTGCTTTGTTGCAAGCGTTTCTGCCCGTGATCGGGTACGACTAAAAATGCCTACAAGGGAAACAGTTTCAATATCACGAAAAGCACGGGCATGTTCATGTGCCATATTTCCGGCACCGATTATAGCGAGTTTCATGGAAAAACCTTAAGGGGTAACAAAATTGAAAAAAATACTGGAAAAAGAGGCGTTTATAAAGTTTTATATCGCAAAAAAAACAACCCCTTAGCTAAATTAGCCCATAGTTGTCAGCAAAGAGCAAAGCTAGAATCACTTTAATCACTTTTCTGACGTAAAGCAAAGTACAATCCTTGCTCATCTAGCCACTTGGCCAGGTTTGCACTATGAAATTCTCTGTCTGCTAACACTACGATTGGACATTTTTTCGTTAATCAATCAAGTTCTCTTGCTTCCGTAAGTGAAAACCTTACTTTTCTTTTATAATGGCTTATACAATTGAGATTTTCTCAGTAGAAAAAAACATTCTGTTACGTCATTAAACTTGAGTAGTAAAGTAGCAATCCCGGAGAGTAATTAAACACATTAGTTATGTCTCTAACCACTTACCCAACCCAAAATTGCCTGCTGAAAACGCCAATTCAAATTTGAAGTGCAACACCTAGAAGCT
>CAIRNW010000228.1 GCA_903879995.1 uncultured Bacteroidota bacterium | reverse complement strand
CAACCTTGCCACAAGCTACAGCATCCCTGCCAGTAATTCAAACTCCGCCAGTCCAGCCGTACGAACCTATTGGGAGGGGTAAAGGCCCAAAGATTTTATTGACAGTTATTGTGGGGACTGCATTACTTTATTTTCTTAATATGAAGTGGAACGCGTGGAATCGCAAAAGAAATGAGGAGTCTTAAAGTTTTTTGGTAAATTTCAATTGCTAGTTTTACAGTTATAAACCATATTACTAGGTAGGTTTGTTTTGACTAAAAATCATTTTAAAACTCGCAATGAAAAATTGTAACTACTTCACATTCAAGTTTGAACTGATTACATGTCCGAAATGTTTTTGGTCTGGACAAGGTAAAGACTTGAAATATGGCGAATTTTTTGAAGATAGTTTTATTGCAGAGTTTTTGTGTCCTAATTGTATTGATCAAGTCGCTTTTGTGCAATTCCCAATGACCGAAGAAGTCAAAAAGTGGGAGGCGGAGAATCCAGGCAAAAAAACAGGCTGGGAGGAGGAATAACCATGTATGATATCATTGGCGATATTCACGGTCATGCTACTCCACTAAAGGAGCTTTTGACCAAATTGGGCTATTGTAAGCAAAATGGAGTATGGAAGCATCCAACTCGTAAAGCAATTTTTGTTGGTGATTTTATTGATCGTGGTCCTTCAATCCGAGAAGCACTTCACATTGTAAAAGACATGGTTGATAATAACAGCGCACTTGCGGTCATGGGAAATCATGAATTTAATGCCATAGCATACTCATATGAGCTTACCGATGGTCAATTTTTGAGGCCCCATAATGCTAAGAATGACGATCAGCACAAGAAGACTTTAGAGCAGTTCATGAATCATTCGAATGAATGGGAAGCCTGGATTGGTTGGTTTTACCAACTTCCTTTATTTCTTGAATTGGATGGACTCAGAGTGGTACACGCTTGTTGGGATGACTCTAATATTGACTGGCTTAGGCGGGGGTATAATGGTAAAATATCCGATAGTTTACTGTTAGAAGCTCATGATAAGGGCACAAGAGCATACAATGTTATAGAGGAGACGCTCAAGGGGAAGGAGATTAAAATTCCAGATGAATATGCCTGGCGTGATAAGGACGGGCATTTACGTAATGCCAATCGAGTTAAATGGTGGGTTGATTCTCCAAAGGCAACATACGGTGACGTACTGTTTAATTGCCCAGAAAGTTTGGCAAATGAGCCATTTCCAAGCAGCCACAATTTAGTAAGTTATCACCCTGAGGCACCGCCAGTATTCATTGGTCATTATTGGTTAGAGGGTAGGAGGCCTTTCGTACAAACTGGCAACATTCTATGCCTTGACTACAGTATCGCAAAAGGTGGCAATCTCGTTGCGTATCGGTGGAGCGGGGAGAGTCAACTTTCGGAAAGTAATTTCATTGTCATCAATTCCCAGCCGTCAAAATAAAGCTCAATTAATACAGTATAGTTAACTAACCATTTGTAGTCCACCTGGGTATGAACTATATATGTGGTGGTATACTAGTTCAGATTTTTCTTTCACTTCGTGATCGGTATATGTGTGCTGTGGTAAATACTGTAACGAATCAAAAATCAACGTTTTTACCTGTGCAGTGATTTGTAAACTCTCTCTCCAGCGGTCTATCGTCAGTTTTTCACTTTTCAATTTGATGAGGGTATCTGCTGCCACTT
>CAIRNW010000227.1 GCA_903879995.1 uncultured Bacteroidota bacterium | reverse complement strand
TACAGCACGACTTTGCTGTCTTGCGTTCTGTGATTGATTCTGTTATCAAAAACGGCAATTCTGTCTTTTACGCGATCAATGCAATCGTCGAAATGCCCCAGCCGCCGAAGGCGGCTGGATAGTTACAATGAATTTACAAATAATCAATTTGATATAATAGCCCAAAATATTGCCGGATATAGCAACTACACACTAGACATTGTAAACAATAATTTTACACGCAGAAAGTTTGGCATCTCAATTGATGGAGGTAGTAACTTTAGAATTGCAGGCAACTTATTAGAGGGTGATCTATCCTCTTTAAGGATTATAAATACCGGTTATCATAATTTATTTAACCAAAATTTAATAGGTTGTAATTCTTTTAAAGAAAACAGTGGTATTGCTGCATTTGGTAATAACAGAGAAGTGCAGTTTTTAGAAAATGATTTTCAATTAACCTGTTGTTTTGATTTTTATTTGAACGAAACCACATCTCCTCAAATAAATGGGAGTATCCGCGCTATTCAGGGGGATATTAATACGCCAGCAGCAAATTGCTTTACACACCCACCATATAGCCCTGATATTATAGCTAGTTCTAATGGAGTTACTCCGTTTAGATATTACTATCAAGGTGGAGAACCTCCCTTTGGCTGTGCCACAGAACCTCTTACACCAGGAGTTTATACAAAACAAGATGTTCAAGGAGCTCAAACTGGAATTGATTGTGGTCAATTTGGAGGTCTCCCTGAAGGGTTGCCAAACCCGACACTGTCTGATTTGAACTCCAGGCGGGCAGCACTTCTACAATTAGCGCCATATATTTACACAGACGAAAACGCCCTAAACCAATATTACATAACCTTACAGGAAAAGGATGCAATTCTCCAATATCTATTGGGACAAGAATTAGCTTCAGGGCAATATACTACTGCAGAAGGTCTACTAGTGGGCGAGCAATCTAAAGCTGCTAATTGGACAATATTTGGTTTACGAATGGAAAGGGAAGATTACATTGGGGCTACTAGCTGGTTAAATCAGTTGGCTATAGAGGATAATGAAGACATAGAATTCCGTGATGTCCAACTCATTAACATTCAACGATTACAAAACCTCGACAGTTTTCAGCTAACTATTGAACAAGAAGCAATGTTGAATTCAGTGGCAGAAAGCAACTCCCCTGTCCGTGGTTTTGCCAGAGGGATACTTGGAATTCTAAAAGACAGACGCTTTTATCCGGACACCATAAACTTAGGAGGTGGATCAAGTTCCCAACCTGGCTCCTCCTATCGCAAAGCAGCTTTGGTGAATATTTTTCCGGTACCTGCCAACTCAGAAATATCGGTTTCTTGGCCAATATTGCATGCAGATTCTGGCGCAAGGTTATTGGTGTATGACATTTATGGTCGTCTTCAAATTCAAGAACATATCTTGCCATTAGAAACCGACCGAATCCTCAAAACAGGACAATTACCTGACGGGGTGTATTTCTTAATTATTTCTGATGATGGTAAGCCAGTACACAAAGGTAAGTTCACCATACAACGTTAATAAAACAAGGGGCGTCAGTAGGTAAAGCTATTTACTGACGCTCCTCTCTTTTTAGTTGAAATGAAATTCATAATCAAAATACTCTTTTTGGTACTCTTGCCTGTCTATGGTATAGGGCAAACAACCTTTTCTAAAATCATTTCAAACTACCCATTGGATCCGGAAACGGCTTGGGTAGTTGCTGAAGCCCCTGACGGGTATATCGTTGTTTCTTGGGGTGAGTGCCTCGGGCAGGATGTTGTCATTTGCGGAGTAGTATCAAAATTGGACAAAAATGGGAATGTTGTCTGGTTTAAACAGTTGGATTTTTACCCTAACCCAAGCAGTTCATTAATAATCAAAAACGACAAAATCTATATTTGCGGTGGAACAAACCAAGGTGAAATTCAGGTAGTGCTGCATTGTTTAGACTTGGACGGCAATACTCTTTGGAATAAATCATATGGAGAGCCAAATAAGTTTGATTTTGGAGCAGCAATGGTTTTCACTTCAGACAACCATATAATTATATGTGGCACCCGTTATCCAGATGAAGCAGGGCAACCACTTCGAATTGTTTATATAGTTAAAACCGATCTTGATGGTAATCTCATAGAAGAATATATATACGACTTTCAAAACAACCAGAGTTTGGGCTGGTCGATTATTGAGACCAAAGACCATCAAACTGTGTTTTCTTTTGATGCTTGTCCTACGTCATGCTTTACTGATTTTACTGGTGGTGTAGCAAGTATTGATTCAATTGGTAATCAAACGTGGTATTTGGAACTACCTCTTTCCTTCCAGCCAGATCAGCCTACAGTTATACAAGCGGATAGTTTTATGCTGATTGTCAATTGGCACACAATGACGTCATTACCCAACCACGATTTAACTCCACCGACCTTATTTTATTTAAGTTTAGCAGGCGAAGTACAAGATTCCCTTGTTTTTGAAAATCAAAGCCTTAAAAAAATTGAAGACATTGAGTCTATTTGGGAAAACGGAATGGTTGGATGTGGTAGTAACTTTATAGATTATCTAACGAATCCTGATCCTGACCCAGGAGGCTGGGTATTTAGAGTAAATACGAGTAAACAAGTACTATGGGAAAGAACATATGCTGATTCCTCTTTTCAAGCTAGTGCTGATCGACTTCAATCCATAATTCCAACAAGTGATGGTGGTTACATTGCCGTTGGCCGAATTGTAAATAACATGACCGGGGTGGTGGAAGCTCATAATTGGATTTTGAAGTTAGACTCACTAGGGTGTCTTGAACCAGGTTGTGGTGAAACAGAATATCTCACCGATACAAAAGAAGCCACATTCATAAATGGTAGAGATATTCTTATTTATCCAAATCCGGCTACTGATTATGTAAATATCCAACTGCCGATTAACTATACAAAGGATAATATGTCTGCATTCATAGTATCAATTAATGGCAAGACTTTAAAAAAAATTGACATCGTTTCAAGAGAAACTCGATTAACACTACCAAAAGTTACAACAGGAATATATTTTGTAATAATTACAAAAGGTAATGAAATCATTGTGAGTAAGAGATTCCAAATTATCAACTAACTTTTAAATTTGAGGATCGAAGTCTTCAACTTGTTTTATTAATTGCGATAGTCAAGATTTACGCATTGTATCAGATTCCCGGTCCGGAAGAAGTTCGACCGGCTGTAGTTTTTCCAAATCAACCAGTATGGCACCATAGTTTCGGCCTTTTTTATACCCAATCACCAATGTCTAATACTCTTGGTGTTGAGGTGGTCGGGTAAATTTGGACAGCAACTTAAGAAAACATAAACTTGCAGTTGCTTATGAAAAACACGAGACGCAAACACAGCGATGCCTTCAAGACCGAGGTTGTATTGGAGGCACTTAAAGAGCGTAAGACACTTGCTGAATTGGCTTTGGAGTACCAGCTTTCACCTGCCCAGATCAGTACATGGAAGGCTGAATTTCTGTCCAACGCCCACCTGACTTTCGGAGCCAAACGAAAGAAGGAGGTAGCCTCAGACAACATTACGGATGATCTTTTCAACCAGATTGGACGGCTCAAAATGGAGAATGAGTGGTTAAAAAAAAAGTTGAAATGATTCCTCTTGATCACCGTCGCGACTGGATTGAACCGAACCATCCCGTTCTCAGTATTTCGGAACAGTGCCGGATTGCTCATG
>CAIRNW010000226.1 GCA_903879995.1 uncultured Bacteroidota bacterium | reverse complement strand
TTTTGCATCGCGCATCAGTCGTTCTACATGATACTCTTTCACGTACCCATACCCTCCATGAATTTGCACGGCTTCTGTGGAAGCCCACATGGCAGTTTCAGAAGCGAATACTTTTGCCATAGATGAACTAATGGTATAATCCAACCCATTGTCTTTTTCCCAAGCCGACTTCAAACAAAGCAAACGAGCAGCCTCTACACGAGTAGCCATATCGGCTAGCTTGAAAGCGATTATTTGGTGATTCATGATTTCCGTACCAAATGCCTTCCTGGTTTTGGAATAGGCTTTGGATAACTCATAAGCACCGCTGGCAATACCTAATGCTTGTGCAGCGATCCCAATTCTTCCTCCCGCCAATGTTTTCATGGCAAAGGTGAAACCAAAACCATCGACCCCAATCCGATTTTTCTTGGGAACCTTTACATCATTAAACATAACAGTATGTGTGTCGCTGGCACGAATACCCATTTTATTTTCTTTTGCAGCAACTACTACACCGGGCCAATTTTTTTCAACAATTAAACAGTTAATTCCTTTAGAACCTTTGGCTGGATCCGTTTGTGCTATAACTAGATAAACAGATGCGTTGCCACCGTTTGTAATCCAATTTTTAGTTCCATTGAGTAGATAATAGTCGCCTTTATCTTCTGCAGTGGTACGCTGAGAAGTTGCATCACTGCCCGCTTCTGGCTCTGACAACATGAAAGCTCCAATGTAAAGCTCGCCATCTTTCTTTCCCTGGGCTAATGGAACAAGATATTGTTGCTTTTGCTCCTCTGAACCAAATTCTTGCAATCCATAGCAGACCAAACTATTGTTTACGCTCATACACACACTGGTGCTCGCATCAACTTTACTGATCTCCTCCATAGCCAATACGTAGCTGATGGTATCTAAGCCACTTCCTCCGTAGGCCTGATCCACCATCATACCCATAAATCCTAGTTCGGCCAATTGAAGAATTTGTTCTTTTGGAAACTGCTGTTTTTCGTCACGCTCAATAACACCTGGCAAACATTGATTTTGCGCAAAGTCCCGGGCAGCCTGTTGTATCATTATTTGCTCCTCAGTGAGTTGAAAATTCATACAGATTGATTTTATACAAACAAGTGTTAGTTTTGCAAATATACAGGAACTGCCTTTTTATTTTGAATCAATTAACGAGATAGTTCCCAATGCCCACGTAGTTTGAACTACCTTTGCAACATTATTTTTTTGTATGAAAAAAATACACCTTGTTTTACTAGTCTTGATAGCAGTGTCCATTGGCATTTTGATCAGTTTTACCAATACCACTAGCACTTACGACACGATTGGAACCGCCATGTCAAAGCCCGGAAAATATGTCCATTTAATGGCCAAATTGGACAAAAGTGCACCCCTGGAGTACGATGCCATTAAAAACCCAAACTACCTTCGTTTTACCGCTGTTGATTCTTTAGGCCTTTCCGTACCGGTAGTCTACAACAATGCTAAACCTGAAAACCTAGAGATGAGCGAACGTCTGGTATTAAAAGGACGCTATAAGGATGGAACATTTCAATGTGAGGAAATCCAAACCAAATGCCCCTCCAAATACAAAGAGGAAGAAGCAAAAGGATTAAAACATCCTGGCAACGTACCTGATCCTAGAACAGCCCCATAAGCACTCGCTCCTATGAAATACATTGGCGAAAACTTAATCCCTGGCCAACTTGGTCATCTTTTTATCATTCTTTCAATGATCAGTGCGGGTATCTCTACCCTCTCCTATTTTTTTGCATCCAGGGAACAGGAATCTGCCACTAGCATTGATTGGAGAAAATTGGGAAGAATTTCCTTTTTCATACAAGCAGTTTCGATCGTAGCCATTTTCAGCCTGCTTTTTTTCATTATACAAAATCACTTATTCGAGTACCACTACGCCTGGAAACACAGTAGCCGTTCATTAGAGTTCAAATATTTACTTGCTTGTTTTTGGGAAGGTCAAGAGGGAAGTTTCCTTTTATGGAGTCTTTGCCAATCCATACTTGGTTTGTTATTAATTCTAAAAGCTGGAAAGTGGGAATCCCCAGTGATGACCACTGTTAGTTTTGCTCAATTTGCCCTTTCAACCATGGTGATGGGTTTATACATTGCAGGTTGGAAAATGGGTTCTAACCCATTTATTCTATTACGGGATAGTGGTGTGTTGGATAACGCTCCAGCACTTCACCTCAACTTTGACATTACGCAACCAATTCGTCCTGACTATCTCTCCTCTATTAAAGATGGGAATGATTTAAATCCTCTTTTACAGAATTATTGGATGGTGATACACCCCCCTGTCTTATTCATGGGTTTTGCTTCTACACTGATCCCATTTGCCTATGCTATTGCTGGGCTATGGACTAAACAGTATGGAGACTGGACCAAACCCGCACTTCCCTGGTCATTATTCTCTACGGCTGTATTAGGAGTGGGTATTATGATGGGAGGAATGTGGGCTTATGAATCGCTGAGTTTTGGAGGATATTGGGCCTGGGATCCCGTAGAAAACGCCTCATTGGTGCCATGGATGACTGGTGTTGCAGGGCTACATACCCTACTCATCTATCGAGCAACAGGCCATTCCTTGCGGGCGACGTACTTATTCTTTATTCTCACCTTCCTCTTTATTCTATACTCAACATTTTTAACCCGTAGTGGGATTTTGGGAGAAACATCCGTACATGCCTTCACAGACCTTGGCATGAACTGGCAACTATTGGCATTCTTACTAGTATTCACATTACCCTCACTTTTTTTCTTCTTTCGTTCACTAAAAAAAATACCCACCATTCAAAAAGAAGAGGAAATCAGCAGCCGCGAGTTTTGGATGTTTATTGGATCGCTTGTTTTTTTTCTTTCAGCCTTGGTTATTAGTGGTCAAACTTCTTTACCCGTTTTTAATAAAATTTTTGGAACTACGCTTGCTCCACCTGAAGATGTTGAATTCTCCTATAATAGCATACAGCTATATGTAGCCCTCATACTTGCTGTGCTTACTGCTATTAGTCACTATCTTAAATACAAATCAACAACGCGTTCTTTTTTCTGGAAAAAAATGCTAATCCCAGCGGTGCTATCTGTAGTAGCTGGTGCAGCATTTATGATTTGGGGGGAAGTTAACTACGAAAAAAAGGGGCCGGTATTTCAATATTCAATTACACTTACGATCTTGTTTAGTTTCTATACAGTCATAGCCAACGCAAGTTACATTTGGCTTGGTGCTAAAGGGAAAATAAGAGAAGCTGGAGGATCGATAGCACATGTTGGATTTGGACTGGTATTGACAGGAATTCTCCTTTCGTCTGCAAACAAAGAAATAATCTCTAACAACATAAATGGAATTCCTGCTCCGCTTGGTGAAGGAGAAAATCCGCGGGAGAATCTAACATTGGTTCAAGGGCTTCCAGTAACAATGGGCAACTATACCCTGACTTATTTAAAAGATTCAGCCCACCCAAAAAAACAACTGTGGTACTATAAAATACAGTTCAAGAATCAAAAGGAAAAAGAAGAGTTTGTACTAACTCCTAATGCTTTTGTCAACTATAAAGGAAACCAGGGCTTGATGGCTAATCCCGATGCCAGACATTATTGGGATCATGATGTATTCACCTACATCACTTCAATACCCGATCCAGAAAATCAAAAAGATACAGCCGTATTTAAAACCTATTTACGAACACAAGGTGATACCCTTTTCTATTCCAACGGTTTCATGACTATTGATTCAATCCAAAGCAGAAGTGATTTACCTAAAGAACTATTTGGTGAGAAAGGCAAACTATACGAAGTACCCATTCGAGTGCAATCAAAGACAGGAACCAGCTATTCGGTTGTGAGCCGCGCTGCCTTTGTAAAAGGGCAATGGATAAGCTTGTCCGATACCCTCGTTTCAGAAGGTTTGATTTTACAGCTACAAGAGGCAGATGAAAAAGGATCCGTACGGCTTGGCATCAAAGAAAGTGATGCCCTTTTGAAGTATGTAACGCTAAAGGCCTACCGATACCCTTTTATTAAAATATTATGGTATGGCGTTTGGTTAACAGCTATAGGATTACTACTCAGTATGGTTAATCGAATTAGAAAAAATCGAACAGCCACTACGTCTTGATTATTACATGTTACAAAAACAGCTTTTAGTATTCTTATTATTAGGCGCAGGTCTTCTTTTCAATAAAAGATTGACAGGTCAAGAATATCCAAAATTTCCGGAAGCTGATTCAATAAAACCAGTACCCCCGCTCACAGAAATCATGAAAAGATGGGGACCCAATGATACGGTACTGGTCCCTGCTATTTGGTATCGTAACGAGATTATGAGTTATCGCGAAGAGGACATGGTATGGATATCCAACCTATCCCCAGAGCAATTACGTAAACATATTGAGGCCTGGAATCGCTTGCGGAATGCGGTGTATGTGACCTACCCCTACGCCCGTGTGGCAGGTACCACCATCAATCAAATCAATGCGCAATTAGAGGGAGTGGATGCCAAGCGAAAAAGAAAACAACTGATTAAAGAGCGAGAAAAAGAACTTCGTAATCAGTTTACCGAACCTCTCACCAACCTTTCCGTATACCAGGGAAAAATATTAATGAAATTAATTAATCGACAAACGGGTAATAACTGCTATGAGATACTTCAAGAATTCAAGGGGAGTATCAATGCCCGACTTTACCAAACCGTTGCATTCTTTTTTGGGGGTAACTTGAAACAAGATTGGGACCTCGCCAAAAACAGAACAGATCGAGATATCGAAAGCATTATTCGGGAAATTGATGGAACTTGGTATAACAATCCTTACAGACGCTAAATACTTTTTTATGAAAGTTGATATATTAGCTATAGGCGTACATCCAGATGATGTGGAATTAAGTTGTTCTGGCACGCTGATAAAAGAAATTAAATCTGGAAAAAAAGTAGCTGTGCTGGACCTTACGGAGGGCGAATTAGGAACGCGTGGAACGGTACAGACCCGATATGAAGAAGCGGCTGCTGCAGCCATGATTATGGGTATTCACGGACGTGAGAACTTAAGAATGAGAGACGGTTTTTTGTTGAATGATGAGGCACACCAACTTCAGTTAATCCAAGCGATTCGTAAATACCAGCCGACTATTGTATTAGCAAATGCAACCCAAGATCGTCATCCGGATCACGGAAAAGCAAGCCAACTTGTAGCAGACAGTTGTTTTTTAGCAGGGCTTGAGAAGATTAAAACAGTAGACCATAAAAACCTCCCCCAAGCTCGCTGGCGCCCCTCCTATGTCCTTCATTATATACAAGATCGATTTCATGAGCCAGATTTCATCGTGGATATAAGCTCCGTTTTTGGGCAACGAATGAAAGCCATTCAAGCCTATGGAACACAATTTCACAATCCAGATGCCCAACTAGAGGGGCCAGAAACTTATATCTCAAAAAAAGGTTTTCTAGATGCCATCGAAGCAAGGGCAAAACTTTTAGGCAAGCGAATTGGCGTGGAGTATGCGGAAGGCTTCACCAGCAGCAAAGCAATAGGCATCCGAAGTTTGCACGATTTGATTTTAAATGAAACCTAATTCACGTGAGCGAAAAAGCAATCTATACGTTCTCACTTCAATCAGGTAGCAAGCAATTAGTAAAAGGATTGCAGTTGCTCCTGCTGTTGACTAATGCTGCATTTCTTATTTTCCTAGTTTTATCTGTTCATCATGTAATGAAAGTTGCGCTACTTATACTTCCATTTTTCTCTTTATTATTATTTTATTATGCTTGGGAAAAGAAAAAAAATAACAGGCAAGTGACCCCAACCAATCTGTTATTAGTTCTTGGGCTATCCTTTGCCATTAACTGGTTAGCTAATTTCTACTGGATACCCGGTCTTGGAATGATTATCATCTCGTATTTATTTACACAGGCCATCCGCCCTACCACGATTCAATTCTTTAAAGACCACATCAAATTCTATACATTCCCCACCCATCTGTACTCATGGAAAGAAATTGATCAAGTTATACTTCGTGATGAAATTTTAACCTTGAATTTTACAGACAACCGCTTTATCCAACATCAGGTTTATATACCCCAGGATTTTAATACGGATCAATTCAATCAGTTTTGTATTCTCCATCTAGAATCAATACGCAAACTATGAAAACCCCATATTTACTTTATTCAGATGGAAAGGGAAATATTTTTGAGGATCAGACCTTATATGCTACTGGGAGATCGGGTTGGGATGCCTTGCCTATTCCCAATGAGGACTGGATACCACTCCCTTCCGGGGGGTCTCTTTATGAGTTACCGGGAAGAAAAGGCATTGGCATTGATGTGGAAACTGGTCAAATGCGTCTTTGTGAAAAGGGCTGGGCTGTAGCTGCTTTTCTTCCCCCGGCACACACTGGCTTTTATCTAGCAGCCTATGAGTCTACACCTGAAGCTCCCACACTTCCACTCTTTTGCTACACGGCAGCTGGTTGGCATCAGGATCAATTCTGGGTTCCTGCCATTCGAATTGAACCTGATATTCGACAAGATTGCGACGGCTATGACGACAAAAAAATTAAGACTGGCGCAGAATCGTTACTAAACGCCTACCCGCACAACCGGCTAGTCAAACATCTGATGGAAAATTGTTGTCAAACTTACAATTGCCCTGCAGCTCGAAACTTTTCTCTAGGCAGATGGGAATGCCCGATACCCGTATCTCCTGCCTGCAATGCAAATTGTATTGGGTGTATTTCACTCCAGCCAGATGAGGAACCGATCGTATCGACACAAGACCGATTACAGTTTAAACCTACGCCAGAGGAGATTGTAGAGTTTGCAGTACCCCATCTTGAGTCTGCCGCCTACCCAATTATTAGCTTTGGCCAAGGTTGCGAAGGGGAACCTCTCTTGATGTGGGAGACTATACGTGCGTCAATTCTTGAAATTCGAAAACACACAACAAAAGGAAGTATCAACATTAACACGAATGGCTCAAATCCTGACGCGGTTCGTGCACTTTGTAAGGCAGGACTTAATTCGATACGGGTGAGTACTAACTCGGCTAGAAAAAATATTTACACAGCCTATTATCGTCCAAATAATTATCAGTTTGAGGATATCATCGAAAGCTTGAAAGTAGTGAGTTCATTTGGCGGCTGGACTTCTATCAACTACTTTGTATTTCCAGGAATGACTGATTCAATTGAAGAAGTAGAGGCGCTCCGCAGGTTGATAAGGGATACTAATTTGAAAATGATTCAGTGGAGAAATTTCAACATTGATCCAGACTGGTATCTGGGAAAAATTGGAGTAACAGAAACGGGAGAAGCAATTGGTGTAAAGAACATGCAGCAATTATTGCGAGAAGAATTCCCCGGGTTACAATTTGGATATTTTAATCCCCCCATTGAAAGAATCAAAGGAAATTTTAAACACGACTTTGCACATTGAGATTTTAACCAAATTTTAGTGAAAGATTGATGAGCACAGTATGTCTGTGTTCGTTCTATCGCAAAGACCTTCAACTGAATTTATTAGTTTTCTTCTATATAACTTATTTTCGCTAAGTACGCTGCCCACATGTTGAACCAACAGTATACCCATTCAAAAAAAGCAGCCAGTTATACTGGCTTGGTTATTGCTGTTCTTGTTCTAATTCTTTTTCTACTTAAATGGAAACTCCCTTCCTTCGAGAAAGAAGCTAATGTGGGAGGTGTTGATGTAGAAGTAAACTGGCCTCCAGATCCACCGGCTCCTTTTGAGGATGGTGGCGGTGGTGGTGGACAATCAGGTTCTGCACCCAATGAGGCAGGTAGCACAGCGGCTATAACTCAAGATCCGGGAGAGCAAATGCCTGCTAAAGTCAATGAAGCAGACCAGCTCAGTAACCAACCGGAATTACCGAACACAAATACAAAGAATAAAAGCCCTAAAACGCTGGCATCCAATACTCCAAAAACTAAACCTAAAAAAAATATAGAACCGCCGTCCTCGCCCACTCCAAAAGCTATCATGGGAAAAACAAATAAAGGGGCTGCAACAGGAGGAGCGGGTATCAGTGATTTTGAAAAAACGGGTGGAACCGGGAACGGATGGGGTACCGGAAAAGGTGATGGGGCCGGCGGAGGATCTGGAGAAGGCACTGGAGGCGGAAATGGAACGGGAATTGGTGTAGGGAATGGCCCAAGAGTAACCCGTGGGGATAGAAGAATTACACGTAGTTATGCTTTTGAAGGTGAGCTAAATAAAGCTACCCTATACGTCAATATTGTTGTGTCTCCTGAGGGAGTTGGAAAATTTGTAAATTTTGCAAAAGGATCTACTGCCACGGGATCTGCTTATCGCCAAGCCATCGTGCAATATCTGGAGAAAATTCGTTTTGATGTAAGCGACCACGAATCCATGGTAACCGTGCAATTCAATTTTAGAATCAACTAGCTAGTTTGGCGGCCGCACAATGAACTATCAAGAGACTTTGGAATTTTTGTATGAAAGGCTTCCTCAATTTACCCGAATTGGTGAAGCAGCTTATAAAAAAGACATTCATAATACTGTAGCGCTTTGCGAAGCGCTGAACAACCCGCAATGTGGTTTTAAATCAATCCATATAGCAGGAACTAACGGAAAGGGCTCTGTAAGCCATATGCTAGCCTCTATTTTACAAGAAGCGGGTTATAAAACTGGACTTTATACCTCTCCTCACCTCTACGATTTCAGGGAGCGCATTCGAATCGATGGAAAGATGATCAGTAAAGACGAGGTGGTTGATTTTACAAACCGGATTTTACCGCTGATTGATCAGATTAACCCTAGCTTTTTTGAGGTAACCGTTGCGCTGGCCTTCGATTATTTTGCCCGGCAAAAAGTGGATATCGCAGTAATTGAAACGGGCCTAGGCGGCCGTTTGGATAGCACCAATATAATCACACCTGTATTGTCTGTTATAACAAATATTGGGTGGGATCATATGCAACTACTTGGGGATAGTCTTGAAAAAATTGCTTTTGAAAAAGCAGGAATTATAAAAGAGCAAGTGCCCGTTGTGATCGGCAAAATGCAACCCGAATCCTGGCCTGTGTTTGTAAAAAAAGCCGCTGAAGTAAATGCACCACTAGAGCTGGCAAGTAAAAAAAGATCCATCGCATCTTACCAATGGGAAAAAGAAAATTTTTTTATCCATACCCACACCGATGGTTATCCAACCACTTTTAAACTTGATCTCTGTGGTATATACCAGTGCGATAACTTGCTCACGGTTTTATCCGCTGTTGAGCAATTAAATAAAGCAGATTTTTCGATCAAAGAAAAAGCAATTCACGCAGGCCTAGGCCATACAAAGAAAAACACTGGATTAATGGGTCGGTGGGAGCAATTGAGCAACCACCCTGCACTGGTGCTGGATGTTGCACATAATGCAGAGGGCATGGAGCAGGTATTGCTACAACTTCAACAAATAGCTTTTGAAAAATTACACCTCATCATAGGAATGGTAAAAGATAAAGATTGCGAACGCGTGCTTGCCTTATTACCCAAAGACGCCACTATCTACTTCACACAAGCAAATCTTCCAAGGGCTTTACCAGCCACGGCGCTTGCCTCATTGGCTCAACAACTTGGAATCAATGGTTCCATTCATGAGAACGTGAATACGGCCATTGAAGCGGCAAAACAACAAGCCGGTGCAAACGAATTGCTTCTTGTTTGTGGCAGTATTTTTCTAGTAGCAGAAGTTGACAGAGTCAGATGGTCCGACCCGCGTTAATGATCAGACTCCAAGCCATGACCCGTCAGTGAAATGAATACATCCTCTAGCGTAGCAGCCTTTACATCTTTTTTTCTTTCAAATCCCTTTTCTAAGAGCTGATCGATAAGTGTATCGGGCGTATCCAGTGCAATTAACTTTCCTTGATCCATGATTGCAATTCGGTCGCATAAGTATTCAGCTTCGTCCATGTAGTGTGTTGTAATTACAACCGTTGTACCGGCAGCCCGGATAGTTCGGATTAACTCCCACAAACTGCGACGAGCCTGAGGATCAAGACCGGTCGTAGGTTCGTCCAGAAAAATAACTTTTGGACGATTCACCAATGTAGTGGCAATTGAAAATCGCTGTCGTTGGCCGCCGCTTAATTCCTTTACTTTGGCCTTAGCCTTTTCTTCTAAATTGACCATGGCAAGAATTTCCATCGGATCGACAGTAGTATTATAGAGCCCTGCAAACAAATTCAATAACTGTGTTAGGTTCAATCCTGGGTAATAACCACTGCTTTGCAATTGCACGCCAATCAGCTTTTTGATGGCCGCTGTATTGGCATCTAAGTCATAACCACAAACCTGTACAGTACCACTTGTTTTCTCGCGTAGGGTTTCTATAATTTCTAGCGTGGTGGATTTCCCTGCACCATTAGGACCCAGCAATCCAAATATCTCACCTTGATAGATCGTAAAACTAAGTCCACGGATTGCCTCGAAATTTCCATACCGCTTTTCAAGATTTTCCACCTCGATGATAGGTTCAGCCATCTGATAATTTTTTTTCAAGATCCTCCATCATACCCGCGCTCCCAACAAAAAAAGGACAACGCTCATGCAAGGAACTTGGTACAATATCCAAAGTACGAATATGACCATTGGTTGCTTTTCCGCCAGCCACTGTTATAATAAAAGCAAATGGATTACATTCATACAACAACCTTAGTTTTCCTTCCGGGCGAGACGTGGTACCCGGATACATGAAGATTCCTCCCTTGATCAGATTACGATGCACATCGGCAACCATGCTGCCCACATACCGCTGTCGCAAAGGCCCTCCTTCAGCAGACGGCCTGGATTGACAAGCTTTAATATATTCTTGCACCCCTTTCTCAAACTCAAAATAACTTCCATGATTTACTGAATAAATCTTTCCTCGTTCAGGACAACGAATGTCAGGATGGCTAAGTGTCCACTCCCCTATGGAGGGATCTAATGTAAAACCATTTACACCTCGACGAGTAGCATAAACCAACATGGTAGAAGAACCATAAACAATATATCCTGCAGCCACTTGCTGACTTCCAGCTTGTAAAAAGTCCTCCTTGGTTACTACGGTACCAACGGGTGTAACACGTCTGTATACTCCAAAAATGGTACCAATAGAAACATTCACATCAATATTACCACTTCCATCAAGTGGATCAAATAAACAAACATATTTAGAATGAATGCTCTTTTCATCGTCAAATGCTACAAAATCTTCCAACTCTTCGCTAGCGATACCCGCACAGCTAATCCCATGTTGTAATACTTTGATGAATTGATCATTGGCAAAAACATCCAGCTTCTTTACTTTTTCACCTTGTATATTAACAGTTCCCGCATTTCCAAGAATATCAACCAGCCCCGCCTTATTCACCTCCACATTCACACGTTTTGCTGCCAAACCAATATTGCGTAACAAGTTTGATAATTCACCCGTGGCATGCGGAAAATCACGCAGCTGCTGAATTGTAAATTCATCCAAGGTTTGTACTTTACGGTTAACTGCCATGCGTAAATTATTTTTGTAGGGTAAGCGTTTGTGTGAGTTTTTTAGCAACGGGTATCGAATTTAGCTTTGCTGGTGTCCATACTTGCATTTGCTCTAATTGCTCAATTAGAAGGGCTTGTAACTGGGGGTAATTGGCAAGTCCCTTTACGATCTTGAAATTAACTGGCGTTCCGTCACGGTCTACTACAAATTCATACTGCACGTAAACTTTAGAGAAGTCCGACGGTAAAGAACCACGCAAAGCAGAACTCACCTGATCGATAAATCCATTGAAGGCGGCCATCCCACCTGGGAATTGCGGCCATTGATCGACTATCTCTGATAGCTTTGCAATCGTTCTTACCCTTTTTGAGGGCAAAGCACGTGGCCGTGTAGAAGACAATTCCTCTTTTGGAAGTGAGGCTGACAAAACGGAGCGAACAGTGGCTGCATTACGAGGCGCCTCATTAATATGATACTGTCCATCACCCGTGACCATTACGATGGGTAATTTTCGATTTTTCTCAAAGAAGAAATAAGCATCCGATAACTTTTCTGAGAAATTTTTTAACGCGAGATCATCTTTCACCAAGTCATCCAAATATGCCTTACTCCGAGGCACATCAAACCGACAAGGAAAAATATGAACTGGAATAAAGTCCTGACCTGCATCACGAGCAAACGTTGCCAGCACATACAGTTCATCAATTTGTTGATCCGTGATGGGTATACAACCTACGGTCACACAACTGCCGTGAATATAAATATCCCCACCTGGCTTACTGGAATCACTTAAAATGCGATCACTAGCGTTGGGATAATTTAAACCGAGTGATAAATAGTAATTACTAAAAGGGTTGAACTCATTGATATAGTAAAATCCTTCCGGCACTTGATAATCGCCTTGCACTCGCTTGGGACCTAATGATCCAGCTAACGCGCATACTGGGTATGTTTTGAACAAGCTGAAAACTGATTCAGAGGTTTGCTTGACCCATACCTCAAGTTGACTGTCATACTTGAAAGAACGAATATAAATTTGACCGACAGGCCATTTTAATTTTTTAGTAGCAAATTGTTTTTTTAAGGTGTCTAATTTTCGTTGCATCGCTTCTTGCGGACGAGGGAAGCTTCGTTGATAGTCCACAAATGAGAGATAAGATGCAGAGGGGCCAGCACCTAAATTGTAGCCAGGCTGTGCCCAGCTCTTAAGGATGCTGAGAAAAAACAAAAGCAGCAAAAACTTGCAGCGTTGCATGCTACGAATGTACGAAGGGAAAATTGGTTCAGAAATTGTAGTTCTCCTTCTAACTACTAGAGGTTTCCCCTTGCTTCTTGTTCGCGCTCAATAGCTTCAAATAGAGCCTTAAAGTTGCCTTTTCCAAAGCTTACAGCACCTTTGCGTTGAATAATTTCAAAAAATAGTGTTGGACGGTCCTCCACTGGCTTAGTAAAGAGTTGTAGCAAATAACCTTCGTTATCACGATCTACTAAAATTCCTAGCTCTTTCAAAGGGGTCAGATCCTCATCGATGGAGCCTACACGTTCAAGTAAGGTATCATAGTAAGTGGTGGGCACTTGCAAAAACTCTACTCCACGCTTCTTTAATTCGGTCACCGTACGTACAATATCGTTAGTAGCCATAGCTACGTGCTGGCAACCTTCGCCATTATAAAATTCAAGATACTCTTCCACTTGACTTTTCTTCTTTCCTTCCGCCGGCTCATTGATAGGAAATTTCACATATCCATTACCGCTACTCATCACCTTGCTCATTAGTGCAGAGTATTCTGTAGAAATATCTTCGTCATCAAAAGACAAAATATTCTTGAAGCCAAGCACTTCCTCATAAAATGTAACCCACTTGTTCATCTGATTCCAACCCACATTTCCTACGCAGTGATCAACATACTGTAAGCCACAATCGGTAGGTTGAAAATGAGGATTTGACCAGGCTCGATAACCCGGCATGAATATCCCACTGTAATTTTTTCGCTCAATAAACAAATGAACTGTATCTCCATAGGTGTGTATGCCACTGATCACTACTTCACCATCTTTATCTTGCAACCGCTGCGGCTCCATGAAAGACTGTGCGCCACGCTTTGTGGTCTCCTCCCAGGCACGAGTTGCATCTTGCACGCGTAAAGAAAGCGCCTTCACCCCGTCTCCATGCTTGTAAATATGATCTGCAATTGGGTTATCACCTCGCAATGGAGTGGTTAGCACAAAAGTTAATTTATGTTGACGAACCGCGTAACTGGCACGATCCCGGACTCCCGTTTCGGGCCCAGCATAGGCTAATGCCTGAAAACCAAAGGCGCTCATATAATAATGTGCAGCTTGTTTGGCATTTCCAACATAGAACTCAACATAATCCGTTCCCTCCAGGGGCAAAAAGTCAGTAGTTTGACTAGCGTTCAGGGGGCTTGCAAGCGTTGTTTTCATAAAGCAAAAGTAAATTATTTTATCCGCTCAGTTATCTTTGTTGGATGATCAAAGTTGGGATACTTGGCGGGGGACAGTTGGGACGTATGCTTCTGGAAGCTGCCAAAAAATTCGAGGTGGAAACACATATACTTGAAAATCAGGAAAACTGTCCCGCTCGTTTACTTTGTGACCACTTTACACTAGGCGACATTAAGGATTTTGATACCGTCTATCAGTTTGGAAAAAAACTGGATTGCATCACTATTGAAATTGAACAGGTTTGCGTGGAAGCATTAGAAAAACTGGAAGAAGAAGGAATCAATGTGATACCACGCCCGGCCGTATTGAGAATTATTCAAAATAAAATCACCCAAAAGCAATTCTATACCGACCACAATATCCCAACCTCCCCCTACCATATTACCAATCAACAACAAGAACTTTTATCGCTGACACATTTCCTGCCTGCCGTGCATAAAATTGGAATGGGGGGTTATGACGGAAAAGGTGTAGTACTATTAAAAACAGCAGCTGATCTGGTACTCGGATTTGATGCCCCATCCGTGCTTGAAAAGATGGCAGAAATTGATAAAGAGATTGCAATCCAAGTAGCGGTATCATCCGATGGAAAAATTGCGATTTGCCCCGCAGTTGAAATGGTATTTAATCCACGTCTAAACCTATTGGACTATCAGCTATGTCCCGCAGTTATCGATCAAAAAACTACTGCAGAAGCCATAAAAATTGCTTCTACCCTGGTTCGTGCATTCAATTCACCAGGAGTTTTTGCAATTGAGCTATTTGTAGATAAATCAGGCTCTGTTCTTGTTAATGAAACAGCCCCTCGAGTTCACAACAGCGGGCATCACAGTATTGAGGCCCTCGCTACCTCGCAATTTGAACTGCTTTGGCAGGTGCTGCTAAATCTACCACTGGGCTCTACTGAAATTCTTTCTCCCTCCATAATGGTAAACATTATTGGATCTGATGGACATAGTGGCAGCGCCCATTTGGAAGGAGAAAAAGAATTAGCTGCTAAACCCAATCTACATTTACATTGGTACGGCAAATCGGAAACTAAACCAGGAAGAAAAATGGGACATGTTACTGCACTGAATGTAAAATCGCAAGAGGCTGCAGTTGTTGCGGATTGGATAAAAAAAACAATTCGAACCATTGCGAAAGCAAAAGAAAACTAGTCAAAAAACGTTACATTAATCCCGCTCAACAATTTTGCTTATGAAACTCAAATGCTGGTCAACCTATCTGTTCTTAGCAGCCTCTCTGCTGGCCTGTGATAGTTCCCCCTCGAAATCTCCCAAAAATGATAAAAATGGGGGTGAAAAAAATAAATCGACCGGCGTACAAGTTTACATTGTTCAACCCGCTTCATTTGCCGAAACGCTAGAAGTTCCTGGAAATATTCTAGCGAATGAATCGGTTGAAATACATCCAGAAATATCCGGACGTATCGTGGCTTTGAACCTTCAAGAAGGAAAAACGATCGAAAAAGGAACTGTGTTAGCCAAACTTTACGACGGTGACTTAGTTGCACAATTGAGAAAACTAGAAGTGCAATTACAATTAGCTCAAAAAACGGAGGAGCGTCAAGCACAGTTACTGAGAGTTCAAGGAATCAGTCAGCAAGATTATGATATTAGCCTGCTACAAGTCAATAACCTTAAAGCGGATATAGGAATTATTAAAACCAGCTTGGAAAAAACAGAGATAAAGGCTCCGTTTAACGGCCAAATAAGTTTAAAGAATATTAGCGTTGGGGCTTACGTCACTCCTGCGAATGTGATAACAAAGATCAATCAAAATAACATACTCAAGGTTGACTTTGCAATTCCCGAGAAATATAGCGCAAGGATTAAACTCGGTCAACTGGTAGCGCTTGTTACAGCAGGCAATATAGCGGAAACCAATGCTAAAATAATAGCCATTGACCCCAATGTAGAAGAAAAAAGCAGAAGCTTGCTGGTTCGAGCACAACTAATCAACCCAACAAAAGCTGTATTACCAGGAAGTTTTGCAAAAATTAAAATAAGTTTTGATCCTGATCCTAACGCACTGCTTGTCCCTGCACAAGCAATCCTGCCACAAGCGCGAGGAAAGAAAATAATCGTTTATAGAAACGGGATAGCCCAGTTTCAAGATGTAACTACTGGTGTTAGAAGTGCAGAAAAAATTCAAATCATTGAGGGGCTAAATAGTGGAGACACCATTGTGGTAACTGGACTGATGAGTATTCGTCCCGAGGGTAAAATAACAATTCGCAACATTCAGAATCCACAACCATGAATATCGCCGAGCTAAGTTTACGACGACCGGTATTGGCCGTGGTCATGAATATTTTAATTGTACTTTTTGGAGTAATCGGTTTTCAATTCCTGGGCGTTAGAGACTACCCGGCTATTGATCCTCCTAATATTAGTATCAGAACTTCTTATCCAGGGGCCAATCCTGACATTGTTGAAACACAAATCACAGAACCGCTCGAAAAAGCGATTAATGGCATTGCAGGAATTCGAAATATTACCTCATCCAGCAGTAATGGTACTAGCAATATCAATGTAGAGTTTGAATTAGGTATTGATCTGGAAGCGGCAGCGAATGATGTTCGTGATAAAGTTTCACAAGCGGTGCGCTCCCTACCATCAGACCTGGACTCTCCTCCTGTTGTTTCCAAAGCAGATGCCAGTTCAGAATCGATCATATCGATGACCGTGCAAAGCGAACTCAGAAATCCACTACAGATCACAGAGTTTGCAACAAACGTTTTGGTAGAACGCCTTCAAACCATACCAGGTGTAAGTGGTGTACAAATTTGGGGCGAGAAGAAATATGCAATGCGAATTTGGCTTGATCCAAACAAGCTAACTGCCAGAGGAATTACCGTAAATGATGTTCAGCAAGCTCTCACTAGAGAGAATACAGAACTCCCAGCCGGAAAAATATACGGCAACTCCATTGAGCTGTCGGTTAGAACATTTGGAAAGCTGGAAAGCGAGGAAGATTTCAATAATCTTATTATTCGAAATACGGCAGGCAATGAAGTTCGACTCAATGATGTGGGTGAAGTGACCCTGGGTCCAGAGAATGAGGAAACATTATTACGCGGCAATGGAATCCCTATGATATCTATTGCTCTGATCCCCCAGCCCGGCTCCAATTATGTTGCGATTGCCGATGAATTTTATAAACGCATTGAGCAAATTAAAAAAGATGTGCCTGCGGATATCAAATTAAATGTGGGGATGGATCAAACTCGATTCATCAAGAAATCTATCCTGGAAGTAAGAGAGACACTGATGATTTCGTTTTTGCTGGTTGTGATGATTATTTACGCTTTTTTCAGAGATTGGATTATTGCGTTAAGACCGCTTATTGATATACCGGTATCACTGATTGGCTCCTTTTTCATCATGTACTTGATGGGATTTACAATAAACGTATTATCCTTATTAGCAATAGTTTTAGCAACCGGTCTTGTTGTAGACGATGGAATAGTAGTAACCGAAAATATTTACAAGCGTATAGAAAAAGGAATGAATAAGTGGCAAGCTGCCTTGGAGGGCTCAAAGGAGATCTACTTTGCCGTAATTGCAACATCTATTACCCTTGCCGTAGTTTTCCTTCCTATTATTTTTTTAGAGGGCTTTGTAGGTCGTTTGTTTAGAGAATTTGGAGTAGTGGTATCTGGCGCAGTACTAATTTCTGCTTTTGTCTCTCTAACCCTTACACCCGTTTTGAATGTCAAGTTGAATCGAAAAAACCCATCTGATCATTCTCGCTTCTATAAATGGTCTGAACCATTTTTTGTAGGAATGGACAGTATTTACAAAAATCTTTTAGAACGGTTTATGTACGTAAAGTGGGTAGCATTTCTAATTATCATAGCTTGCATAGCCTCAATATATTTGATTGGATCTGGTTTACAATCAGAACTAGCCCCATTGGAAGATCGAAGCCAATTCCGAATACAGTTGACAGCCCCAGAAGGAACTTCATTTGATGCCATGGATCGTTACATCTCCAGTGTAACAGATATGGTAATTGACTCAGTACCGGAGAAACGTATGTTATTTAGTCTTACTGCACCTGGGTTTGTAGGTACTGGCAACTCCAACACCGGGTATATTCGAGTTATGCTTGTAGATCCCGCTGAGCGAAAGCGCAGCCAGTCCTCGATAGTAAAAGCAGTTAATAAAAATTTAGGTCAATATAATGAGGGGCGAGCTATTGTTATTGAAGAACAAACTATTTCTGTTAATAGAAGAGGAGGACAGCCCGTTGCGTTTGTAGTTCAACATAATAATTTTGATAAATTAACCAAGGCATTACCAAAATTGCTGGAGGAAGCAAGAAACAGTAAAATATTGCTAAACCCAGATGTAGATTTGAAATTTAATAGACCAGAAATCAAAGTTGAAATAGACCGAATTAAAGCAGGCTCCTTGGGCGTGAGCATTGCAGATGTCTCACAAGCGCTACAATTAGCTTACAGTAACCGCAGAATGGGCTATTTTACAAAAGAGGGAAAACAATATAGCGTAGTAGGTCAGGTAAGTCGAGCTGAAAGAGATGACCCGGGAGATTTAAGGTTGCTTTTTGTTCGTAATAACCGAGGAGAGCTCATTAGCTTGGACAACCTGATTAAGACCGAAGAAGTAAATAGCCCCCCTTCTATCTACCATTTTAATCGATTTAAATCTGCAACGATCTCTGCTAGTTTGCAACCGGGATACACCATTGGTGATGGTATTGCGGAAATGGAGAAAATAGCGGAGAAAGTTTTGGATGACACATATGCCACTGCCCTCACTGGAACATCAAGGGACTTTAAGGAAAGTAGCAGTAACACTTTATATGCGTTCATGCTTGCCTTGGTTTTGATTTTTTTAATACTGGCCGCCCAATTTGAAAGTTTTATAGACCCCCTCATTATCATGATTACGGTTCCACTTGCTATTGCAGGAGCCGTATTATCCTTGTGGGCATTCGATCATACCCTGAATATTTTCTCCCAAATTGGCATGATCATGTTGATTGGACTTGTTACAAAAAATGGAATATTAATCGTAGAATTTGCAAATAAGAATCAACTACGTGGATTATCAAAGCAAGATGCCGTATTAGATGCTGCTGGGCAACGATTACGCCCCATTTTGATGACCAGTTTAGCTATGGCGTTAGGAGCACTTCCGCTGGCTCTCTCCTTAGGAGCAGCTGCCACAAGCCGCATACCATTAGGTATAGTAATTGTAGGAGGAATTGTGTTTTCATTAGTGCTTACGCTATTTGTAATTCCAGCGATGTATACGTACTTATCTCGACCCAAAAAGAAAAGCGAAATTGAATCATTAGTCAGTCCCTCTTAAATAAACAGGATGAATATCTACGGTCTATTTATATTGCTTTTTCTTTCTGCTTTTTGCCAAGGACAAGCACCCATTCAAAAATCAATACCTCAAAAATTACCCTTGCTTAGGCTGGAGGAGGTTTTTGAACAAGTTTTAATGAATAACTACGGGATTCGTATTGCTAAAAATGACTCGGCTGCATTGGCTATTGAAAAAGCATATAGCAAAGAAGCCTTTCTACCCCGATTAAATGCAAGTACAGGATTAGTTTTTAATAATAATGACCAGTATCAAAAATTCAATGACGGTGCAATCCGTGAGAGAAAAGGAATCCAATCGGACAACACCAGTGCTGCACTAGCCCTCAACTGGCCCATTTTCAATGGGCTCAGCGTTTATGCTACCCGTGAGAGAGCGGCTGCCCTTCAGCAATTAGGCGAACTGAATGTGCGTAACAATGTATTAAACACCCTTTCACAAGCCAGTAATGCTTACTATGCCATTGTACAGCAAAAACAACAATTAAAGGCAATTGAGGAACAGATCCAGATTAATCAAGAAAGAGTCAAGCTAGCTGAGTATAAACTTTCAATTGGATCAGGCACCAAACCTGATTTATTACAAAGTAAAGTTGATCTTAACGCACAGAAAGCCGCACAACTAGAACAATCTTTTACGCTTCAACAGCTTAAAAATGAATTAAACACTTTAATGGGGCTATCAACCACCAACGAATTTGAGGTAACGGATTCCATACCCTTTAAACCTACTCTCTCGCTCTCAACCCTTCAAGAAAAACTAGAAAATTCGAATCTACAAATACTGGTAGCGCAAAAAAATATTTTAATTGCAAGGACCACGCTAAAAGTACAAAAAGCAGAACGTTGGCCAACGGTTAATTTCAACTCAACATACAACTTCAACCTACTTGATAACAAAGCAGTAGTCAATCCCTTTCAGCCTCTATTTAGTCGCAACAGAGGATTAAACTATGGTTTAACAGCTAACATCCCTCTTTTCAATAATGGTGTTGTTCGCCGCAATATTCAAAATGCGCAAGTGAATCTTAAAAGAGAACAATTGGTGCTTGAGAGTCAAAAACAACAGATTAATCTGGCCCTCGTACAGGCCTATAATCAATACCAAGCTGCACAACAATTATTACGCCTAGAGGAGGAAAACATACTATTAGCACGTGAAAATGTACAGATAGTTTTTGAAGTCTATCGACTCAATTCCACCACGCTGATTCAATTAAAAGAAGCGCAGAAAAGTCTTCAAGATGCGTTCACCAGGCTAATCCGCGCCCGATTTCAAGCTAAACAAGCCGAAACTGAATTGCTTCGCTTGAGAGGTGAGCTACTCTAAGAAAGGGAGCTCTGGAAAAATTATCTTTTCTTTGCATTCAAACTAAGGATATGAAGCCAATAGCAGGTATCATCATGGGTAGCGACAGTGATTTATCAGTGATGCAAGGCGCTGCTGACATGTTAAATCAATTTGGTATTTCGTACGAACTAACTGTTGTTTCTGCACATAGAACACCCGAGAGAATGGTGGAATACGCAAGTAAAGCAAAAGAGAGGGGGTTAAAAGTAATTATAGCTGGAGCTGGCGGAGCTGCCCATCTGCCTGGTATGGTTGCCGCATTGACAACTCTTCCAGTGATTGGTGTTCCTATTAAGTCTTCCAATTCTATTGATGGGTGGGATTCTGTACTGTCTATCCTACAGATGCCAAATGGGGTCCCCGTTGCAACGGTTGCCTTGAACGCCTCAAAAAATGCAGGAATTTTGGCTGCAGCTATTCTTAGCACCAGCGACGAACAGCTTTCTAATAAATTGTCCGATTACAAAAAAGGAATGGAATCAGAAGTGATTGGTAAAGTAAACCGCCTTAAAGAGGAAGGCTGGAAAAACTCATTTGACTAATCCAGGGTTATAATTGTAAAGTGGGATTCAAGCGGAGTTGAGGCCTCTAATATTTTATCAAAAATCGTATTGCCATAGCGAGCATAGTATACCCCGATATTTTCATATCGCTCCTGTAATTGTTCGGCAGGGAACAAAACATTCTTCAAGGCATGTAGCTTCTTTTCAGTATCAGCATACTTTCGTTTAGTGGCCCTTGCCATTTTTTTCTCCATTCCTTTCAACAACCGATCTCCAGATTTACCAATAGATTCAGCATGTGCCTTTAGCGTATAATCAAGAGCCTCTGCTTTCTGCGTAAGCTTCTTATAGAATGCTTGCAAGTAGGCTAATTCCTCGCTAAGTGAACTGTTTTGCTTATCAGCAGTAGCATAAAATCTTTTAATCAATTCACCAATCGGCTCAAATAAATCTGCTGCCTCTACATTCATTTTTGCTAAGGCAGAAGACTGTTCAGCGGAAGTCAACAAGAAAGAATTACGTAGTACCAATACTGGGAAAGGAATACCCATTTTCTCAAAAAGCGGAAGCAGTGGTATCCAATAAGCCACTTCACTTCCACCCCCGATAAAAGCAACATCAGGTAGTATAAGAGACTGATATAATCCCCTAAGAATTACATTTGGACTAAACCGCTCAGGATACTGGTCCAATTCTTCCAAGAGTTGTTGCTTATTAAATTGCAAAGCAGTGCCCACCACTTGCCAATTATCATTTGTCTTTTCAAATCGCTGACGAAGTCCTTCCTTCAAATAAAATAAATTGACAGGGCGAACAAATGCCTGAGAGGAATATCCCCATGCCTTCATTTGGCTAAACGTAGGACTAAGTATTGATTCGGTTTGACCCGCTTCTAAATCAAAGGAAGCAATTGGTTTAAATAGTTGCTTCAAATTTTTTGCATCGGCATCTATTACCACAAGTCCGAATTTTCCCAACAAATGATTCACCAACCGAAAAGTTGCACGAGCCATTGTTTCATTTTCTCGGTAAAATTGACTGAGCATATCCATCCACTCCTTACCATACGGCAATACACCTAACTCCCCTTCTATTTGATGTAGCAGGCTTTGTAATTCCTGATCAACCCTCATTCGTCCAACTGCACCCTGCTGCGTAGTGTTCCATCGGTACGTAGTGGACCCAACATGTATATGATTCAGTTCATCCAAATCAGCGTCTTCACTTCCTATGTAAAATACTGGTACGAAATGCTGACCAGGAAAATGTTCCTGACAGTATTTTGCTAACCGTATTGCATGCAAAATTTTATAAAAGAAATAGAGCGGACCTGTAAAAAGATTGTTTTGATGCGCGGTAGTAATAGTAAAAGTGCCAGGAAGAGATAATCGTTCAATGTTTTCACGAACACTTGGCAACAGTTCAATTCCCTCATACTGAGATTTTAGATGCGCTACCAGTGCAGTACGGTCAGTGGGAAATTGCTGACGTTGCTCAATTGCTTTCTTTAATCCGGATAAATCTGGAGTATGCAAGGGTAAAGAAAACAGCGACGAATTTTGTGTTATATAATCAAGAACCAGCGGACTGAAATATCCTGTTTTGTGATAAGAAATATGCTTACTGGTAATTGCCATGGTCTATAAAAGTAAGGTGTGTTCAGAAACGATTTACAGTAAATGGTTTTAAATCCATGGAAGGGGTTACTTCATCCACAATTTCCCGAACCAATTTACCGGTTCCGGCCCCCAAACTGAGCCCTAACATAGAATGCCCTGTTGCGATGGTAAGATTTGAGATAGTTGGGACCTTCCCGATATAAGGAAGCCCGTCTGCAGAACAGGGACGATAGCCATACCAAACCTTTTCAAGTGGGGGTGTTTCTACTTGTAGCGTGGGATAAAATTGTTTCACCGCCTTTACAATACCTGCCACCCGGTTGATTCGTGGTGGAGTTTGGTGAGAAGTAATTTCCATAGTGCCTCCAAAACGAATTGAACTGCTATTAAAGGGAGTAACTGCCACCCGACCCTCTACTAAAATAGCAGGATAATTTAAACCGTGGGCAAATTCCTCCTGTGTAATCGAGTATCCTCTTCCTGGCATCATGGGGATTGAAATCTGCAACGTAGATAACAATTGACGGCTCCAAGATCCTGTTGCCACCACCACATGGTCCGCTACCAATTCTCCCCGGCTATGAATAACTTTTTTGATTTTTTTTCCTTCTTGTGTAAAATTCATAACGGTTGCCTTGGACAGCAATTGTACTCCCGCTGCTTGCAAATGAGCAATGAGACCAAGCATCAATTGGTTGGGCGAACAATGTGCATCACAACCAAAGTATAACGCACCGATGGCATTGATAGGAAGATTAGGTTCCAGCTTAGCTAAGGCAGCTTGATCTAACAGTTTTGTGTCGCTCAAACCCAGCTCATGAGCCTTTTCCAAGGTATGTTGCGCATGCACTGCTTTCTCTTCCGTTTGAAATATTTCTAATAACCCCTTTTGCTGATAAAGGAAATCAAACCCTGGCAACTTACTCCAAGTGGCATATTCTTGGCGGCTCAGCAAGGAGATATCTCGTAATGGAATGGCAGCTTCTTCGACTCTCTTGGCAGTGGCAGCACGCATAAAATGCCACCCCCACTGTATAAGACTCCAATCCAATCGAGGCTGTACATAAAAGGGGCTTTGAGCGTTAAGCATCCAACGCAATCCCTGTTTCACAATGCCCGGAGTGGCTAATGGAATAAAATGACTAGGGCAGATATAGCCAGCATTACCATAGGAGCAAGAAGTTGAAAAATCAGTTTGATCTACAATGGTAATATCATGACCGGCTTGTTTCAGATAATAAGCCGAACTCAAACCAACTATACCGCCACCTATAATTACAATCCTCATACGTAAAATTAAATTACTTGAAAACCATGTGCATAAGGATCATCATCCGTGTCGATCCAAATGGTATTGTACCCGTAAATACGGGCCCACCCTTTTATCCGAGGAATAATTGCCTCAAACTTTCCAACCTGAGTCAATGCCGCAACTTGTCCCTCAAAAGTGCTTCCAATAATACTCTCGTGATTAAAACTATCTCCCATTTTCAATTTTCCCTTAGCCGTCCATTGCGCCATTCGAGCACTGGTGCCAGTTCCACAGGGAGAGCGGTCAATTGCTTTGTCTCCATAGAAAACCGCGTTTCGGGCAGTGGAGGCTGGGTTCAAAACAGATCCCGTCCACATCACGTGAGAACAGCCGTTAATGTAGGAATCAAGTGGGTGCTTAACATCAATTTTTTTATTGATGGCCTCGCGTAATAAACGGGCAAATCCTACTAATTCAGCTGCAGTGTAAAACTCCAATCCCTTGAAATTTTCTTGAGGATCTACAATTGCATAAAAATTGCCTCCGTAAGCTATATCCACATTGAGTTCTCCCAGGCCCGGACAGTTTACTGATAAGCCCTCCGTATGTAAAAAAGACGCCACATTTGTCAACTCCACCCAATCCACACGCGTTGGTCCCTTATCCTCACTACCTCCATACCTAATTTCAATTAAACCAGCGGGCGCTTCCATTTTCAGGAAACCTGGAGTTTTTGGTTTTATAAGTCCCTCTTCTATAGCAATGGTTATTGTTCCAATAGTTCCATGTCCGCACATGGGCAAACAGCCACTGGTCTCAATAAAAAGAACTGCAACATCGTTTGCTGGATCATGAGGGGGATATAGAATACTACCACTCATCATATCGTGCCCGCGAGGCTCAAACATCAGTCCTTTGCGAATCCAGTCGTACTCTTCTAAAAAATGAATACGTTTTTCACGCATATCGGCCCCTTTCAAGACTGGTCCTCCTTCTTTGACCAACCGAACAGGGTTTCCGCAAGTGTGGGCATCAATACACTGAAAGATATGCTTCATGGCAACACAGGTAGGGCATAAAGATATCAACTAATCAAGGTAATTTTGCAGTAATTCTATACATGGAAACCTACGGCAAAATATTACTGATCGCTATGCCTGTTTTTCTATTGCTGGTATTAATAGAAAAACTTTATGGAAAGGCAAAAGGCTTTGACACGGTTCGGCAAATGGATATGATTTCCTCATTAAGCTCCGGAATAACTAATGTAACCAAGAGTGTACTGGAGTTAACGATCATCATTGCGATCTACCCATTTTTATTACAGCATTTTGCGCTTACAAAAATTGAAAATACTGTTCTTGTTTATATACTGACATTTATCATTCTGGATTTTAATGGCTATTGGATTCACCGCTGGAGTCACAAGATCAATCTCTTTTGGAACCTTCACGTGATCCACCACAGCAGTGAGGAATTCAATTTGGCCTGTGCGTTAAGACAAAGCATTTCTGCTTTCTTTAATTTATTTACTATTCTCTTGCTGCCTGCTGCACTACTGGGAATCCCACAGGCCGTTATCAGCACAGTGGCCCCTTTACATTTGTTTGCACAATTCTGGTATCATACTCGTCATATAGATAAATTAGGATGGTTAGAAAAAATAGTAGTAACCCCTTCACATCATCGCGTACATCACGCAATTAACCCTGAATACATGGACAAAAATCTATCTCAGATATTCATTATTTGGGATAAGCTTTTTGGAACATTCCAGGAGGAACTAAAGGAAGTGCCCCCTGTTTATGGGATCACTAGACCAGCCCGCACTTGGAACCCCATTCGAATTAACTTTCAACATATCTGGCTCCTGGTGAAAGACACATGGCGGACAAAAAACTGGAGCGAAAAACTTACGCTTTGGTTCAAACCTACTGGATATAGGCCGCAGGATGTAGAAGCTGCGTATCCGGTTTATAAAATTGAAAATGTTTATCAGTTTGAAAAATACAATACTCAATCCACTCCTTTATTTACTGCCTGGGCATGGACACAATTAATTTTTCTCCTACTTTTTATTTCTTACTTATTTGGATCCATTGCCAGTATTAACAACTTGAATCCCTCCTACATTTATTGGTATGGCGCCTTCATATTTATTTATGTATTTGCATTAACAGAGTTAATGGACAGAAATAAAATGGCGATTGGTTGGGAGATTTTAAAATTTAGCGTAGGCCTTGGGTTAATTTTCTGGCAACAAGATTGGTTTGGACTCACCACCTATCTACCCCAAGCATCTCTACTCATAACCGGTTATCTTTTTTTCTCATTAGTCACCAGTACTTGGTTCTATCTGAAACACCGGAAAGAAGATCAACCAGTACTATCTCATCACTGAGGCTGTAGTACTCCGTTTATAAAACGGGGAATAGCAAGGGGATTTTTAGTTTGCAAGGGCAGCGGCAATAATGCATCCGGCCAATTTTGATAGGCAATCGGTCTTAGAAATCTTCTGATTGCATCCTCACCCACAGCACCAAATCTTGCGTCGCTGGTTGCGGGGAATGGTCCTCCGTGTTGCATACTTTTACAAACCTCAACTCCAGTTGGAACACCGTTGAAGATTAATCGTCCACATCGTATCTCAAGCATAGAAACCAGCGCCCTATTCTCCATCAATTCCTGCTCAGTTGCAAATATTGTTCCCGTAAGTTGTCCCTCTAAATGCTTGGCAACTGCTAAGATTTCAATTGCATCATTACATTGAATGACCATAGTGAAAGGACCAAAATTTTCTTCTTGTAATAACGAATTAGATAACCAATCGGCAGCATTAACTTGAACTATAACTGGGCTACCCTCTCCTGGTTTTGATGGAGCACTGCCTCGGGCTAAAACTCGTATACCGGGCTGTTGTAATATCAGTTCCGTATTTTTTTCAAAGGAGCTGGCAATACCGTTATGAAGAAGGGGGGCGGGACTAATTGATGAGGTAAGCGCAGATAGCTCATTTAAAAAACTATCCCAAGCAAGATCTTTAATACCGATGATAAAACCTGGCTTGGTACAAAATTGCCCTACTCCAAGTGTAAAAGAATTCACCAATTGATTGGCAATCTCTGTATGCGAAAGATTTAATTTTTCTGGAAGAAGAAAAACAGGATTCAAACTCCCCATTTCCGCGAATACCGGAATGGGGTTGCGTCTTGCAGCTGCCCAATCCACTAGTTGTTTCCCTCCGGAAAAAGAGCCAGTAAATCCTACGGCCGCTGTGTAAGGATGTTGTACTAACCACTTACCAACTTCAAAAGAAGCACCGAATACGTGCTGAAAAACACCAGCAGGCAATCCGCATATTGCTACCGCATCAGTAACACATTTAGCCATGAGGGCGGAAGTTTCCGGGTGTGCAGGATGAGCTTTCACCACTACCGGGCAACCAGCCGCTAATGCACTAGCCGTGTCGCCTCCTGCTGTTGAATAAGCAAACGGAAAGTTACTTGAACCAAACACTACCACAGGACCCAGCGCAATTAAGATTTTTCGAATATCAGGTTTTGCTGGCTGGGCCGAGGGATCATGATCGAGAGAGGCTTCCAAACAATATCCTTTCTGACTAGCAGCACCATATGTCTCTAGCTGGAAAATGGTTCGGTTTAGTTCATTATTCAATCGAGTCTCGGTTAGATGTGACTCGCTGGCAGCGGCAGCCACCAACTGTGCACGAGATTGCTCGATGAGTTGTGCAATAGTTGAAAGTAATTTCAATCGCACCGAAGGAGCAGTATGCCGATAAACAGAATAAGCCTCAACAGCACTAGTAAGTGCATGATCAATCTGCGTTTGGCTTGCATCAATTGGGTTCATAGAAATAATTTAGATAGCGGGTCTACATGCAATAGCTTGACGAATAATCGATAAAACACGATCCCTCTCCTCTCCTACTAAAGGGAGTCGAGGAGGACGAACAAATTCACTTCCGATTCCAGTTTCTTGTGCAGCTAGTTTAATGTATTGAACTAGTTTAGGATGAATATCCAGCTCAAGCAAAGGCATAAACCACCTGTAAATATTGCGGGCTTCTACTATTTTACCAGCTTTTGCCAACTCCCAAATTGCAACCGTTTCAGTAGGAAAGGCATCCACTAATCCCGCTACCCAACCATGTGCACCCAAGCAAATTTCTTCAAGCGCAAGCGTATCAACTCCGCATAGAATTTTAAATCGATCCCCAAACCGGTTTAACATACGGGTGAGATTGGTAACATCTCTGGAACTCTCTTTTAGTGCCTGGATGTTAGAACATTCAACTAACTGATCAAAAAGTACCGGATGAAAATCAATTTTGTAATCAACTGGATTATTGTAAATCATAATCGGCAAGTCAGTAGCAAGGGCTACAGCCTTAAAGTAAGTAGCAGTTTCACGGTCATCTGATTTATAGCGCATCGGGGGAAGCAACATTAATCCATCTGCACCCCAAGTTTCAGCAAGCTTGGCTTGAGCAATAGCATCGGCAGTGGAAGCCTCGGCTATATTAAGAATTACAGGTATCTGATGGCCAACGCAAGCTTTTGCTACGTGTACCAACTCCTTCTTCTCAGCAACTTGTAATGTACTTGCTTCTCCTAAGGAGCCCCCAATAATCACCCCGTGTACGCCAGCCTTGTGCTGCGCTTCTAAATTCTTTTCAAATAGTGGAAGATCCAGTTTGTCATCCTTGGTAAAAGGTGTGAGTAATGCGGGATATACTCCCTGCCATTGTACTGACATAGACGATGTTTTTGTGAAGATAACAAACGAGGACCTTATGCAACTAGTTCACCTTCTAAATCGTAGTCATATGCCTTTGTAATACGAACGGTAACGAAATCACCTGGCGATAGCCTTTTCTGTGTCTGGATGATTATTTCATTATCAACTTCCACAGAATCAAAAGCAGAACGGGCAATATAACGACCAGCTTCTTTTTTATCGACAATAACAAGAAACTCCTGCCCTACTTTTTTCTGATTTAATGCGTAAGAAATATCTTGCTGCCACTCCATGATTTCTTGTGCTCGTGACTCCTTCTCCTCTTGTGTGAGTGTATCAGCAAGCGCAAAAGCAGAGGTATCCTCCTCGTGAGAGTAGGTAAATACACCCACACGGTCAAATTGCTGCTGTGTCAAAAAATCCTTCAATTCCTCAATATCCTCCCTTGTTTCCCCAGGGAATCCAACAATCAAGGTTGTTCGAATACAGATTCCAGGTATGGTACTTCTAATAGTGGAAAGTAGTTCCTCCATTTCAGCTCTTGTGATCTGCCGTTTCATTGCTTGCAACATCCGATCAGAAGCATGTTGCAGTGGCATATCCAGGTATTTGCAAATATTGGGACGATCTCTGATCACATCGAGCACTTCCAAGGGAAACTTAGAAGGATATGCATAATGTAATCGAATCCATTCAAGTCCCTTGAT
>CAIRNW010000225.1 GCA_903879995.1 uncultured Bacteroidota bacterium | reverse complement strand
GCAGTATACACAAAACACCAAAACGCGCAATAACGTAATAAGTACTTCTTATACAGAGCCGCTTGGTAATAATAAGTTGTTAGAGATCAACTACGCCTATACCAACAATTTTAGCCGCTCTGAAAAAGAAACATTTAATTATAATGCGGGCAATGGCAAGTATGATAATCCGAATTTGCTTCAAACGAATCGGTTTAAAAATTTATTTGAAGCACATCGTGCAGGTTTGAATTTCCGTGTGCAAGAGAAAAAATATAATTACCAATTGGGTGTAGGCTTACAGCAATCTTTATTGGAAAATCATACCTACCAGGCAGCAACCGGCAAGGACTCCTTGATCAAGCAGAACTTTATCAATTTATTTCCAACCGCTAATTTCAATTTTACACCAACGCGTAGTAAGAATCTTCGCTTCTCTTATAATGGACGTACTAATCAGCCCTCTGTTAGTCAATTACAAAATGTACCAGACGTGACTGATACACTTAATGTGCGTATTGGTAATCCAAACTTGAAACAAGAATTTACACATAGCGTAAACTTGGGATATAACACGTTTAACTTGGCTACATTCCGGTTTGTAGCGGCTAATGTGAATATTAGTACTACCAGTAATAAAATCGTAAATAGTATCACTACCCGAGGACCGGTACAAACCACTACTTACGCAAACGTTAACGGATACCTGCGTGGTTTTTCATTCTTTACGTTAGGACTTCCTTTCAAAAATCCAAAACTGAAGGGATCTAACGTGAGCATTACCAACACCATGCTTTATCTCCGTGATATCAGCTTGATCAACACAAGAGAAAATATTACACAAACTTTCACCGTTACGCAGGGTCTGGGAATCAATATTAACAAGGATAAATTTGATATTGGTCTCCGCGCTAACCTGGGATATAATAAATTAGCATACTCTATCAATACGCAGCTGAACGAAGACTACTGGACACAGACTTACAATGCTGATTTGACGTATAAACTTCCTGCCAGCTTTATTATTTCTACCAATTTCGACTACCTCATCAATACAGGGCGTGCAGCCGGGTTTAACCAAAGCATTCCATTATTAGGGGCTAGCGTTAGTAAACTCTTGTTCAAAAACAAAAATGGCGAGTTGAAGTTGTCTGCTAATGATTTGCTCAATCAAAATCAAAGTATAACGCGTACGGCTGGTGATAACTACCTGCAGGATACTCGTAGTATGGTATTACGTCGTTATTTCTTGGTTAGCTTCCTTTTCAATCTTAATAGAATGGGGGGCAAAACACAACAACAGCCACAAACGATGCCAGGCATGCCACGCTTTATGATGCGTGAAATGCGTGATGTACGGATGAACTAATTGCAATTAAATGTTAGCTAAGTGAATATTGGCACGTACCAGATCTTCTGGTGTGTCAATGGCTATACTGCTGTAATCGGTTTTGACCATTCGGATTTTAATGCCATGCTCCAGGTAGCGAAGTTGTTCTAATTTTTCAATGGCTTCCAATGTGGAAACTGGCCAGCCGGTAAAGTCAAGTAATGCTTTTTTTCTAAATGCATAGACACCGATGTGTTCGTAATACGTGGTGCTACTGCTTTTCTCTCTATTAAAAGGTATAGGACTTCTGCTAAAATAAAGGGCATCGTTATTGAGGTCCGTAACTACTTTAACCACACTGGGCTCCTGCACTAATTTAGAATTTTGAATGGGCTGCATTAACGAAGCAACATGGACGCTTGTATCTGTAAATTCTTTTATTAATGCAGCAAGTGGTTCTTTTTTGATAAAGGGGGTATCGCCTTGTACGTTAAGGATAAGATCTACTTCCATTTCCTTTGCAATGGCTGCAATACGATCAGTGCCACTTTCATACACCTGTGTACTTCTTTTACAAACCGCCCCGATACGTTTGATTTCTGCTTCAATTTCATCACTATCTGTAATCACAATCACTTCATCAAATAGTAATGTAGCTTGCGTGGCTTCAACTGTATGTCTAATTACTGTTTTGTTTCCTAGCGGTTGCATCAGTTTTCCTGGAAACCGACTGGCGGCATACCGTGCAGGAATTAACGCAACAACTTTCATGTAAGAAAATTAATGAGTTTGTTTTTGAAAAGGACTTTTCAATAAGTTCAATAAGTCCTCGTCCTTTTCTTTCGGATAATCTCTATCAATTCCGTATTGAATTGATTTTGCATCCAGAAAACGAAAAGTGCCAAATAGTCGATCCCATACAGAGAATACAGCACCATAGTTGCTATCCGTATAGGGCTGCTTCCAGTGGTGATGTACTTTATGCATATTGGGTGAAATCAATACCCAACTTAAGAAACGATCCACCGTAGCAGGCAAACTAATATTGGCATGTGTGAATGCCGTGGCTACTACTACTAATGTCTGGTAAATCATCACCGTATACATGGGCGCACCCGAAACGAATATCAATAGTAAAAAAAAGATTCCCCTTAGTAAACTATCTCCGGGATGATGTCGAAGCCCTGTGGTTACATCTACTTTTTGATCGCTATGATGAATAATATGAAAGCGCCATAAAAATTTTTGCTGATGCATTACCCAATGCACCAGCCAGCTGCTGAAATCAAGCGCTAAAACACCAATAAGAATGGTTAGACTAATCCCGGCATTACTCCAATAGACCAGCCCAAACGATTGCTGATTACACCAGTCGGATAAGGCCACAATTAAAATGGCTAGTAACGTGTGAATGATCAAATGAATAATCGTAAAAACAAAATTGATACCCGCATGTTTCAGTTTACCTTTTTGATAAGGAAGCTGAACTAGTGGAATAGCTCCTTCGAGTATCCAAAAGAATAAAAGTCCTCCGACTAAAAGGGCTAGTCTTTCGGCAGGCCGTTGCTC
>CAIRNW010000224.1 GCA_903879995.1 uncultured Bacteroidota bacterium | reverse complement strand
CCGGTGCCGCACTTGCTATCATTGATGATGCAACCGCCTACATAGATGAACGAACCATTGTGGTTGAAAACACATTAACCACACTACAGCAACTGGCAAAATTTCATCGTCAACAATTCAATATTCCTTTTATTGCTATCACTGGAAGTAATGGAAAGACCACTTCCAAGGAACTAGTGAACGCCGTGCTGGCAACTAATTTCCGAACTTATACAACACAAGGAAATCTGAACAACCACATTGGTATCCCCCTTACTTTGCTGCGCGTTCAAAAAGATGCGGAGATTGCTGTAATCGAAATGGGAGCTAATCATCAAAAGGAGATCGCCGGCTATTGTACCTACGTCTTACCCACGCATGGGATTATTACCAATTGTGGTAAAGCACATCTCGAAGGATTTGGCGGTGTAGAGGGGGTTAGAAAAGGAAAGGGCGAACTATATGATTTTATAAGGGCCAACCAGGGCACAATTTTTTTAAACCAGGATCTTGATTACCTACACCCGATGTCAATGGGTATTTCCAATATTGTAACCTATGGGACTAAGGAGGCGCAAACAATTGGAACTATAAAGTCAGCAGATCCTTATCTACAGGTAACCATTCAATCCAGTGAAAAACATGAAGCGCTTCCAGCCATTCAAACGCAATTAGTGGGTGATTATAATTTAGCGAATGTACTATTAGCGGCCAGTGTAGGTAGACACTTTGGGATAGAGGCCGATAAAATAAAAAATGCCATTGAAAATTATCAACCCACTAATAGTCGATCACAATTAGTTCAAAAAAATACCAACACTATCATTCTGGATGCATACAATGCTAACCCTAGTAGTATGCAGGTAGCGATTCAAAATTTTAGCAAATTGGAAGCGGCTCAAAAAGTACTATTACTAGGCTCCATGGCAGAACTAGGCGCAGAGAGTCAACAAGAGCATCAGCAATTAGTCAATTTAATTCATTCTTACAACTGGAAAGAAGTGGTGCTGGTAGGAGATGGTTTTAGCGAAATTGCACATCCTTATCATCAATTTAAAAATTCGCAGGAGGCGGCGGATTGGTTTCGTAAACAAAACTTCTCTAACACGCATTTTCTAATCAAAGGTAGCCGCAGCATGAAAATGGAAACTATATTAACTGATCCTGTATGAACTGGAAAGTACTTTTCCCACAATTTGAACCACCACTGCTTTCAATTTTAGAAAAGGAAGCTGTTTTAAAAGAGTATAAAGCAGGGGAACTTATCATGCGCACGGGTCAGTATATTAAATCAACTGCGCTGGTGCTAGAGGGACGAGTAAAAATTTACAGAGAGGGGCCAGAAGGTGGGGAGTTTTTAATGTATTATCTCGGACCTGGTCAAGCTTGTGCGGTTTCTATGATTTGTGCAATTCAATCCAGTGCCAGTGAAATTACTGCCCGTGCAGAGGAGGATACACAAATTTTGCTTTTACCGGTACAGCTAATGGATTCATTAATTAAAGAGTATAAAAGCTGGTACCAATTTGTAATTCAAACTTATCGTAGTCGTTTTGATGAGTTGCTTGCCGTGGTGGATGATGTGGCTTTTAGAAATATGGACGAACGACTAGAAATTTACTTGAATCGCTATCGAGATAAAACAGGAAAGACCGTCATTGAACTTTCACATCAGCAAATTGCCGAAGACCTGAATAGTTCCCGAGAAGTCATTTCAAGATTATTGAAGAAAATGGAACAGCGGGGGCTTTTAAAGTTGAATCGAAACAAGATTGAATTACAAGCGTGACAGAGGTCACCTTTCTGTATTTTGAGATCGAATAGGTTTGCCGATTATGACAACACTTCTACTTTCACTTCAGTTCGAAATCAGCTTAATTTTTGGAGCTATTGCCTCGTTATTAATCGGCCTTTCCCTGGGATTGATTGGTGGGGGTGGTTCTATACTAACTGTGCCCGTATTGGTTTATTTGTTTAGCGTAGATCCCCTGCAAGCCACTGCTTACTCCCTATTTATTGTGGGTGCAACAAGTGCTATTGGCGCTTATCCCAAATACAAACAGGGACAGGTAAACCTGAAAACAGCATTGATCTTTGGTGCCCCTTCGATCCTCACCGTGTATGCCACGCGTAAATGGATCCTTCCTGCTATTCCAACTGAGCTTGGACAATGGGGAAATTTTATTCTCACAAAAAGCGTGTTACTAATGCTGCTCTTTGCGCTATTGATGGTAGCTGCTTCATTTTCGATGATCCGAACACAGAAATCCTTGGGCACAGTTGAAGCTAAACCACAGTCATTTAATTATCCCTTAATACTGGTAGAGGGAGCAGTGGTGGGGCTGTTGACTGGGCTGGTTGGTGCTGGAGGAGGCTTTTTAATAATACCCGCATTGGTGATACTCACAGGACTGCCCATGAAACAAGCGGTAGGAACATCGTTGTTGATTATAGCTGCAAAATCACTGATAGGGTTTACGGGTGATTTAACTGAACAAAAAATTGATTGGGTGTTATTAGGATTTGTTACCGCTATGGCAGTGGGGGGTATCATAGTTGGTAATCAACTGAGTAAAAAGATAGATGGAAACAAGCTAAAAAAAGGATTTGGCTGGTTTGTATTAGTTATGGGCATTTATATATTAGTAAAAGAAGGCTGGGGTGCTGGCCATTAAATGATGTGATAAGAATCACATTGGCAGCAAATGAAATCCCGAATTTTGTAGCTGAAATGATTAAAATAACGAACTATGAAAATTGAACAAATTTACACGGGTTGCTTAGCACAAGGCGCTTATTACATTGAAAGTAATGGTGAAGCAGTAGTAATTGATCCGCTTCGTGAGGTAGCGCCTTACATGCAGAAAGCTGCACGCAATGGTGCCACTATAAAATACGTATTCGAAACGCACTTTCACGCAGACTTTGTTTCCGGTCATATTGACCTGAGTAAAAAAACTGGAGCCCCCATTGTATACGGACCCAATGCAAACCCGGCTTTTGAGTCTATCATTGCTAAAGATGGACAGGAGTTCAAAGTAGGTGCACTGACTTTGAAAGTATTACATACTCCTGGGCACACCATGGAAAGCACCTGTTATCTTTTGCTGGATCAGCAAGGTACACCCACTGCATTATTCTCCGGCGACACCCTTTTTATTGGAGATGTTGGACGTCCTGATTTGGCACAAAAAGTAGCCAGTGATTTAACCCAAGAAAAATTAGCCGGCTATCTTTTCGATTCACTTCGCAATAAAATCATGCCATTACCGGATAGTGTTATTGTTTATCCTGCACATGGAGCGGGCAGTGCTTGCGGAAAAAACATGAGCAAGGAAACTACAGACACCTTAGGAAATCAAAAGAAAAATAATTACGCACTACGTGCCGATATGACCAAAGAAGAGTTCATCAAAGAAGTCACCAATGGCTTAGCCGCACCACCCGCCTACTTTCCATTAAATGTAATGTTGAACATTCAGGGATATGAAAGCATCGACAAGGTATTAGAGCGTGGTCAACAAGCCCTGAGTCCGGATGCATTTGAGACAGCCGCCAACGAAACAGGCGCCTTGATTCTGGATACGCGTGCGCCACAAACATTTGCACCTGGATTTATACCAAACTCAATCAATATTGGCATTGATGGTCAGTTTGCTCCTTGGGTAGGTGCGATGATACCGGATATCAAACAAGAAATTTTATTGGTTTGTGATGAAGGAAGAGAGGAAGAAGTGATAACAAGATTGGCACGTGTAGGATATGATCACACCATTGGCTACTTGAAAGGGGGATTTGCAGCCTGGAAACAAGCAGGTAAAGAAATTGATCAGATTCAATCGGTAGATGCTGATTTATTAGCTGCCATTCTGGAAAAAGAATCTGTAAATATTTTAGATGTACGGAAAAAAAGTGAATACGGAAGCGAACACCTTCTAGATGCAGAAAATGCACCCTTGGATGTGATTAATGATAGCATGGCTCAACTTGATAAGAATAAAACCTACTACGTACACTGTGCAGGAGGCTACCGCTCCATGATTTTTACATCCATTTTACGTGCCAGAGGCTATGATAAGCTAATTGATGTAAAGGGCGGGTTCAAAGCTATTAAGGATAGCGGAAAATTCAAGATCAGTGAATATGTATGCCCCTCTACCCTACTGTAAAAATTGAAATTATAAACTATGTCTACCCTAAAAGAAATCGTAAAACAAGCTGACACTACTATTGTTGATGTGAGAAGTACTTGGGAAGTTGAAATGGGACAATATCCAGGCGCCATCAATATACCACTAGAAGAATTATCACAACGAGTAAGTGAATTTGAGGCGTTCGAGGGACCTATTGTATTGTACTGTCGTAGTGGCAACAGAAGTGGCATGGCCCTACAGTTCTTAAAACAACAAGGCTTTGAGAACCTTTATAATGGCGGAGGTTTAGAGGATATGCTTAAACTAGCCTGATGAAGAAATATGGGTTGTTATTTTTCTTATTGGCATTATCAGCGCTAGGGTATTCACAAGACCGTTACGAAGGCTGGATTCGATTAAACTTAAATCACTGGGTTCAGCCTAAACTGGGTGTGGGGCTTGAGCTCCACCACCGAAGACAAGCTAATTATTGGACATCCGATAAGAATATTCTGGAAGAATCGATGCTGACCATAGTCAGACCCTGGATTTATTTGAAACTACCCTCTAAATGGGTGATAAGTTCCAGCCCGCTCTCCTACCACGGATCTCGTGAAATATTCAATAGTCAAGGGGATATAAAAGATTTTTTGGAGCTGCGTTCTACCTATGGTATTCAAAGAACTTTTCCAGTAAAAAATTTGATCAGCAGAAACAGAGCCTGGTATGAATTACGATTTACAAATGTGAATCAGGCTACATACTTTTTTCAAACAAGATTGCGGATCCAAAACACCTGGCTATTGCCCCTGGCTACAATCAACAAACAGACCAAGCTCAATTATAATTTCACAAATGAGTTTTTTATCAGTCAACGAAAAGAATTAATACAATTTGACCACAATCGGCTTTTTAACGGTTTGCAACTGAAATGGGGGCCACAGGAAATCAGTATAGGATATCAGTGGAGTCGGCACAATATCAATCCTCGTGCTATTTCCCGTCATCAGTTATTTCTGAATACCAGTTTTGATTTGTAATTTCTACACAATTTTCAGATCATGAAAAAATATAACCTTTCTTTTTCTTGGCTACCCTTTACTGTATTGGTCTTGTTGAGTACTGTAACCAGTGCGCAGATAAATAGTCTCACTACGCGTGCGTTTGATAAAAAACTGCAGCAGCCCAATACATTTATAATTGATGTACGAACTCCAGCGGAATGGAGAGCGGGTCATATAACAGGTGCACGTTTACATAACGTTTTAGAGACTGATGCTTTTAAAACACAGCTTGCCGGCTGGGATAAAGCGGCAACCTACTTATTGTATTGCAGGTCTGGAAAAAGAAGTCAACGTGCTCTTGAACTGATGCAAGCCGCAGGCTTCAATCAGGTTTACGATTTAGCAGGTGGGTTTTTAGCATGGGAAGAAAACAAAAAAAATAGTGCAAATAAGATCACTAACCCTACGCATCGATTAGTAATTCAAGTAACCAGTGGAGATTCTTTAGTATGGCGAGGACTCATGAATAACCTAAAACACCTGCAAGCAGGTTGGGGGGACAGCGCACAAATTCTGGTAGTGGCCCATGGCCCTGGAATTGACCTTCTAAGAAAAGAGCATACGACGCAGCAAGCACAAATAACAAATTATAATAAGCTTGGAATTCAATTCTTGGCTTGTGAAAATACCATGGCAGAAAAGAAAATAGCAAAAGATGCCATCCTGAAAGAAGCCGGTTTTGTAAAAATGGGAATTGGAGAAATTGTTAGGCTGCAGGAGGCGGGTTGGAGCTATATAAAAGCGGGGTACTGATGGATTTGTGACAGGAGTCACTGTCAGTAATTAGAGGAATTAGGAAGTTTGGGAATATTCATTTGATTCAACCTGAATTATGGCTTCAGAAAAAAATAAATCACGTAGAAGTTTTTTAAAGAATACGGCCCTGGCAAGCTTTGCAACAGGACTATTCCCTGCAAGTTCAATTCATGCAAAGGAATCTTCTTCAAGGCAAACCACCAATGGTACAACTGCTACTGGAGACCAGTTTACAATTTTATACACTTCTGACATTCATGCTCAACTACATACCCACGATGAATTTTTTTGGGAAAACGGCAAAGCGGTCTATCGCAAGCGAGGAGGATTAGCGGTTTTAAAAACAATGATTGAGGCACATCGAAAAGTTGATCCAGCCCATACAGTGCTGCTAGATGGCGGAGATTATTTTCATGGAAGTGCAATCGCCTCTCTCACAGAGGGAGAAGCTTTAATCCCCTTATTGAATGCATTCAATTATGATTTGATTTTACCAGGGAACTGGGAAGTTGTTTATAAAAAGAAAAAAATGCTCTATGATATGGGGCATTCCAACGCAGCAAAAATTTGCGCCAACATGTGGCACGATACAAAGGATGCTGACAATGGAGAGCTGATCTATCCTCCCTATTGGATAAAGTATATCGCTGGTGCCAAGGTGGGCTTTATTGGATATACGGATCACTTGATTCCTAAACGACAATCCCCCGCCTATAGTGAGGGAATTCGGTTTACACATGCAGATCAAAATGTAGCAAAGTATATCAAGTTGTTAAAAGAGGTGGAGGGGTGTGGCATAATTTTTATTGTAACGCACATGGGCTTAGCACAACAAGTGGGTCTTGCTAATAACCCGGTAGTGCAAGGCGCCGATTTTATTTTAGGAGCTGATACACATGAACGAGTTCGCGTTCCTATTGAAGGAAAGTATTGTAAGGTAGTGGAATGCGGCGCATTTGGCTCGTTTCTTGGTAAACTAGTGATCAAAGTAAAAGATGGAAAAATCAGCTCCTACCAATATGACTTGCTAGACGTTGATCCTAAAAAATATCCCCCAGATCCAGCCATTACAGCAGCGATTCAAAAAATAGAGACCCCATATAAAAAAGACTTGAGTGCGGTTATCGGAACTACTACTACCCCACTGGTTCGCTATTTTGTGTTGGAAACCCCCATGGATAATCTCATTACAGATGCCATACGATGGAAATTCAAACCAGATATTGCACTCAGCAATGGATTCCGTTTTTGTCAACCCTTAGCGGTAGATTCCAACAAAGAAAAAACACCTATTACGCGCGAGTTCCTCTGGAATATGTTACCAGTTGACAGTGAGGCAAAAACCGGATGGATAAGCGGAAAACAATTATGGGACTGGTTAGAGAAAGAGTTGCATAATGCATTTGCAAAAGATCCCTCCAAGCGATTTGGGGGTTGGTTTGTCCGATTTTCAGGGATGGAAGTCAATTTCACTATTGGCAATGAACTAGGTAAACGAGTGAATTGGGTAAAGGTGAATGGAAATCCACTTCAACTAGATAAGCAATATTCTGTTGTAGCCTGCGAAAGAGAAGGAGACCCTGATGATACCCTCTGTAGAATTGAAAAAGTACAACAGCCTAAAAAGCTAGGTGCTAATCTTCATCAAGTGATAGAGGAATATCTAGCCATACATTCTCCCATTGCACCCCGTTTGGAAAACCGAGCTACTGCAACTGATCAACCCGCCACCTTACTGACACAACTGCAAGGAACAACATACGAGTTTAGATAAACCATGCAAAAGTTCATCAAAGAAAATTGGCCTGTTCTATTGATTAGCATAACTGTACTAGTTGTGTTAGTCATCAAAAGTGTTGAAATACTATCAACGGCAGTTACTACTGCAGCATCTACCGATTATGATAGTACCTGGAAAAGCCCAAGTTTATTTACAGATCGAACATTAGAGGGGAAAGATAGAGCACTCGTTATTTATGGACAAGCATTAATCGCACATACTTCTCTCTACCTGGGACCCCATGGCAAAATAGCTGCAATCAGCAATGGCATGAATTGTCAAAATTGTCATTTGAGCGCTGGGAAAAAAACATGGGGGAATAACTACGGAGCGGTGGCCTCTACCTATCCTCGTTTTCGTGATCGAAGTGGCACAATTGAAACAATTTATAAACGTGTGAGTGATTGTTTTGAAAGAAGCCTGAATGGAACAGCGCCCGATAGTACTTCAGAGGAGTACCAAGCTATTGAGGCCTATATTCGATGGGTGGGACAGGACGTACCAAAGGGAGTTACTCCCAAGGAAACAGGAATCTATAAACTCCCTTTCTTAGATAGAGCGGCTGATCCAATGAAAGGAAAATTGGTCTACCAAAATCAATGTCAGCGATGTCATGGAGAAAATGGAGAAGGTCAACTTGCACTTAATAAACTTGAATATGAATACCCCCCACTTTGGGGCGAGCATAGCTATAACAGTGGTGCCGGACTTTATCGCTTATCAAGATTTGCTGGATTTGTATATAGCAATATGCCTAATAATGAAGCCAACCATGATAATCCAAAATTAACAGTTGAAGAGAGTTGGGATGTGGCAGCCTATGTAAATAGTCAACCTCGTCCTGGTAAAAATTTAAAAAATGACTGGCCCGATATTTCAAAAAAACCCATTGACCATCCATTTGGGCCTTATACGGACGGCTTTTCGGAAATTGAACATAAGTATGGCCCCTTCAAACCCATACTTGCAAAACGCGAACAATTAAAAAAATCTAAAATCAACTAAACCATCCTTTATGTTAGAATGGATCAAACAACCTTGGCCTTGGTATGTAGCAGGCCCCTTAATTGGACTTACTGTTCCATTATTGCTGATACTTGGAAACCGAACTTTTGGAATTTCTTCCTCATTGCGACATATCTGTGCTGCTTGTATGCCCGGTAACCTTCCATTTTTTAAGTACGACTGGAAAAAAGAGAGCTGGAATCTCTTTTTTGTTGCGGGTGTTTTAATTGGAGGTTTTATTGCCGCTAATTACTTGAGTACAACCACTCCGTTAGTGGTCAATCCTAAACTAGTAGAGGAAATGGCAGGTTATGGTATTACTAACTACGAGGGTCTTATCCCGAAAGAACTGTTTAATTGGCCCGCGCTCTTTACAATTAAAGGCTTTATTCTGATGATTGTGGGGGGCTTTTTAGTTGGATTTGGAACCCGTTATGCCGGTGGATGTACCTCTGGTCACTCCATTATGGGACTAAGTAATCTGCAATGGCCCTCACTGGTTGCCACATGCTGTTTTATGGCCGGCGGTTTTATCATGGCTAATCTTATTCTACCAATTATCTTAAAACTCTAATCAAATAGCTATGCAAAATATATCTAATACAGACTTTGAAATTCGATCTGAGAATGCCATGTGCGTTAACCAGAGTAAACTGGATCAGACCTTCTCATCATTATTAAAATATACCATAGCCGGTATTTTCTTTGGCATCATTCTAGTGAAAGCACAAGTGATTGCCTGGTTTCGTATACAAGAGATGTTTCGCTTGCAGAGCTTTCACATGTTTGGCGTAATTGGTTCTGCAGTAGCAATTGGTGCACTCAGTGTATTTCTGATCAAAAAATTCAAGATTAAAACAATTGAAGGAGAATCCATTCGACTAGAAGATAAACAATTTAGTAAAGGACAAATCTATGGTGGCTTATTGTTTGGATTTGGCTGGGCACTTACAGGTGCCTGCCCTGGTCCGCTTTTTGCACAAATAGGAACTGGAGCCACGGTAGTACTTGTAACTTTGCTAAGCGCTATTGCCGGAACATGGACCTATGGATTTTTAAAAGCTAAGCTTCCGCATTAAAAATGAAAAAGCAATTAAAAAACAAAGGATTAACAATTACTGGAGTTGCAATTGGTGCACTTGCAGGTTTTTTTTATTGGCAACAAATAGGCTGTATTTCTGGAACCTGTGCCATTACATCAACATGGCATAATAGTACAGCATATGGCGCCATGATGGGAGGATTATTATTTAGTATGCTTCAAGGAGAAAAAAAGAAAGATGAACAGTAAAAGTGAAAGTTTTGGAGAAATTATAAAAGGGGAAACGCCTACACTCGTTGACTTTTTTGCTGAATGGTGTGGCCCTTGTAAAATGATGAAGCCTATTCTAGAGAACTTGCATCAAAGAATGGGAAACAAAGTTCGCATACTAAAAGTAGATATTGACAAAAGTCCAGCTATTGCTTCAGCACTACATATACAAAGTGTACCCACGCTTCTGTTATTCAAATCAGGTAAACCCGTATGGAGACAGTCCGGAGTACTACAAGCAGCAGAATTAGAAAAAATAATTACCCCACATACTTCCTAAAGTTCCATGACAGATCCCGCAACAAAAAAAGGATATTTATCCTCTTCTCTACAGTGTAAATGTCCTCGATGTCGAGAAGGAGATTTATTTAAAAACCCATTACGCTTTACATTCAAGGGTAATCTAGAGATGCATGCAACCTGCACAGTATGTGGCCAACCTACAGAAATTGAGGTGGGTTTTTATTATGGAACCGGTTACGTTAGTTATGCTCTAACTGTTGCCTTAACGGTATCTACACTAGTAGCCTGGTGGGTACTGATTGGTTTCTCTACAGAAGACAACCGGTTTTTTTGGTGGTTGGGCAGTAATGCCGTTTTACTACTTCTACTTCAACCTTGGTTGATGCGGTTGAGCAGAAGTCTTTGGATCTCCTGGTTTGTATCCTATGACCCCGACTGGGCCAGTCATGAACTTTCCGAAAGCGATTTTGAACGCGTAAACAAGGATCAATCCGGTAACTGGTAAGCCTTTGATTTTCCCTATTTTTGCACCCCTTTGGAGACTTGTCCGAGTGGTTGAAGGAGCACGCCTGGAAAGTGTGTATACCCCTAAAGGGTATCGAGGGTTCGAATCCCTCAGTCTCCGCTAAAATGAAGCGTAATTAACTGATTATCTGTTAGTTGCGCTTTTTTTATTGGATTTAAGTCCACAGTTGGTCCACTATTTGGACATTTTTTGGCTGTGCTGAACTGATATCAAGTCCTTGAAAATAAAGAGCTGTTTTTTAATTAATTTCATTTCAATCATCATCATGCAAAAAAATTGTTACAACAACGGAAGAAGGGACTTTATACGTAAAGCGAGTTTTACAGCAGCGCTTTATGCAATTCCCTCCGCTCTAGTTCATGCGGTGCCCATAGATTCAATCACGCCGAGCCCTGCCCCAAAAGAGCGAATCAAATTACTGATCAACGGAAAAGAAATTGCTGCCGAAGTGGATATTCGTATTACGCTACTTGACTTTTTAAGAGAGCAGCTCGGATATACTGGTACTAAAAAAGGATGTGGAATGG
>CAIRNW010000223.1 GCA_903879995.1 uncultured Bacteroidota bacterium | reverse complement strand
CTTCTAAATTGCCAAAAGCTGGCAAAAATAATATTGGGATCACGAGGGCTCTGCGCAATGTCCGCACAACCTGTGTTCTCATCTACATACAAAATTTTATTCCAGGTCTTTCCTGCATCTTTACTCTCATACAAGCCGCGGTGTTTGCTGGAAGACCAAAGTGGACCCGGCACCGCAACTAACAAATGCTTATTGTCATTGGGGTTTATTAAAATCTTACTGATATGCTCAGTGCTGTCGAGTCCGAGTTTTTGCCAGTTAGCACCAGCATCTGTTGATTTGTAGATTCCATCTCCAATAGAAACAGAATTACGCATATTACTCTCACCCGTGGCGGCATAAATAGTGCGAGGAGATTTTGGATCTAACGCCAAAGCTCCAATTGACTGACAGTATTTATCAAACACAGGAATAAAAGTATACCCCCCGTTGAGGCTTTTCCAAATTCCTCCTCCTGCTGTGCCCACAAATAAATTGACTTGCCCCTCTTGTACTGCACCCACAATAGAGGTAATTCGACCACTCATGGTAGAGGGCCCTAAATTACGCGCCCCCAATGCCTGGAAGTAGGACGAATTGAGTTCAGATAATTTCACCTGCGCCACCAAGGAGGTGTTCACTAAAGCGCATAGGGATAGTGTTGCAAACAATGCTGTTTGCGCAAAACGAGAAAATTGCATAGTTAACTTATTTTACGTCGAATGTAGATTCGGGAATGGCTACGTTGGCTTCTACTTTATCAAACACCAATACCTGACCCATTTGATCAGTTTTGTGTGGGATCTTCACTCCAACAGAAAGAAGTTTGTAGTCCATCAACTTAGTTTCCATTTCCATTTCCTGTCCTTGCATTTTAGCAGTACGCTTAGTCTTGTAGATCAGGAATGTTTTAGTATCGATAAAGTGAATAGCAGAATTTCCAGTTTTGGTAGTCAAACGAACTTTAAAGTATTCATTACCGTCTTCTTCGTCCTTACCTAGTAATTCAACGGAAGAACCTTTCTCTTTCCAATCCACAAATTCATTTTGGATATCGAGTTGATCTACACGCTGTTTGTGTTCGTCCTCACTAGAAGGCTCCAGATTGGTCTTACCAGCAAAGGGCATCTGCTCCCAAGATTTAGTCTGATTAGTGATTTGAATGATCTGCATTCCCTGAAATTCAGCATCCACTCTGTATCCTTTGTTATGAACAGCTTGTTGTGTAAAAGGGATTTCAATTCCTTGTACCTCGATATGTCCAGTAATTTTCATGGACTGAAGTTTTTTCCAGTTTTCAGTTCCACCCGTGGCGGCTACATGGCTGGCAATAACTTCATCTACCGTTTGTGCAAAACTGGTAGCAGAAAAAGCAAATAAAAAGCAAGTGATAAAGAGTGTAGAAAAGAGAGTTTTCATGGGAGTTGTTTTAAGGGTACAAATGTAATCCGGCATCCTGACTCCCCGCACGGTTTGCTGTTAAATTTCCACGAGCGGACTTTTATGCTTTTCAGCGGGAAAAACCAGAATAAAACTTTTATTGGTGATTAAAATCACTGGTTCTGCTTTCTGAAAATGTTAAATTTAAACCTCCGGATTTTCAATGGATACTAAACAGTCTCCACTCCCGTTATCAAACTAAATCAACCACTTGAGATTCAGGTTTTTCATCCTTTTGGCAGCCTTTTTCACTACCAGTAACAGCCAGATAAATGCACAACGTAATGTGTCGATTCTCAAGAAAATTGAATTGGGTTTCAATACAGGCCCCCTGTTCTTTTTGGGGGACCTGGGAGGGAATATGGGAGCAGGTACACAATTTTTTAAAGACATTGATTGGCAGGAAACCAGAATCGGGATTGGTGGTCAAGTCAATTTTTATCCTGTCAATTGGGTCAGCCTGAGGGCAGGATACTTTCATGGTACTTTATCTGCCAACGACAGACATTCTCCAAATGTAACTCCTAACGATATATTTCGATTTAATAGAAATCTTCATTTCAGATCCAGACTTGACGAGTTTTATGCGGGAGTTGAAATTTATCCTTTTCGAATGATCCCAACCCGCCGGACAACTATTTTCGATCAAATACAACCCTATGGCTTCATAGGAGCGGGGTTATTTCGTTTCAATCCAAAAGCGCAGGATACTGATGGTACGTGGGTAGCGCTTCATCCACTACGATTGGAAGGGCAAGGTTTTGCAGAATACCCGGGTAGTAAACCCTATCAATTGATACAAACTAACTTGTTAAGCGGGATTGGAATTCGTTATTACTTAAATGAATCCATCTATATTGGAACAGAAATTGTTTATCGTAAACTTTTAACAGATCAAATTGACAATGTCAGCGCCAATTACTATGTAGATCCTGCTTTATTTGATACCTATCTCACTCCTGCAGAGGCAACAAGGGCAAAACGACTATATTATCAGGGACTATACGATTTAAGTGGGCAACTTCCACACCAAGTGGGATTACAAAGAGGCAATCCTGGAAACAATGATGCCTACTTTGGGCAGAATATTCAAGTAGGATTTAAAATCTATCCTCGTAAAGACGATCGCTTTAAATGTCCAACCACTTACTAATTAATCACACGCTTACATTAAAGTCACGTAAAGCATCATTTAAGCTGGTTTTTAAATCTGTGCTGGGTTTTCGTTGACCAATGATCAATGCACAACTAACACCATAAGACCCTGCATTAAATTCTTTCGTATAAGTTCCCGGAATTACCACACTACGTGCCGGTACACGTCCTTTGTACTCTATGGAAGACGAACCCGATACGTCAATAATTTTAGTAGACTGGGTCAGTACTACATTGGCACCTAATACAGCCTCACGCTCCACAATCACTCCTTCCACTACAATACAGCGACTTCCTATAAAACATCCATCTTCAATAATCACAGGAGAAGCTTGCAACGGTTCCAGCACACCCCCAATTCCTACCCCTCCGCTTAAATGAACATTTTTTCCAATTTGCGCACAACTTCCCACCGTGGCCCAGGTGTCCACCATGGTTCCCTGATCCACATAAGCTCCAATGTTTACGTAAGAAGGCATTAACACAACTTGTGGGGCAAGGTAGGCTCCATAGCGAGCTATTGCATGCGGTACGGCTCTTACACCGATCTCTTTGAAATCATTTTTCAACAACATTTTATCATAAAACGTAAAAGGAGGTAGCTCCCAATTTTGCATAGGTTGAATTGCAAAGTATAAAAGGATGGCCTGTTTGACCCACTCATTTACCTGCCAACCGGTCTCTATCGGGGAGGCTACACGAAGTCTGCCTTTATCCACTTCCTCAATCACAGCGCGAACAGCATCCTGATAATCTGAATTCTTAAGCAGGTCTCTATTGGACCAAGCTGCTAGTATTTGTTGTTTTAATTGTTCCATGGCCGCGAAAATAACAATTCAAGCCAAAGTATCTCAGATTGCCGAACGTATCTTTGAAAAATGCGGATAGCATTCGACGCAAAAAGAGCTTTCCATAATGGAACAGGGCTTGGCCACTATAGCAGAACCTTGCTTCATTCATTGGCAAATGCATTTCCACAACACCAATACTATTTATTAAATCCAAAACCAGCTTCACTTTTCTCCATTACAGGCCCCAACTTCCACGAAATAAATCCCCCTGCCCATTTGCCAGCATTTCTACGAGGTTACTGGCGAACAAAAAGCTGCGTTTCACAATTAGCTAAAGAGGGCATTCAACTCTATCACGGATTGAGTCATGAAATCCCAGTTGGACTTCCTAAAAAAAGAATTGCATCAGTGGTAACCATGCATGACTTGATCTTTGAACGCTACCCACACCAATACCGATGGATAGATCGCAAAATCTATCGAGCAAAATTCAAGTATGCACTACAACATGCTGATCGGATCATTGCCATTAGCGAGCAAACCAAACAAGACCTTATTGAATTTTATCAAGCAGAGCCCGCTAAAATTCGAGTTTGCTACCAGAGTTGCAATACAGCTTTTGCCGTTCCGATAGAAGAAGCAGAGAAAAAAAGAATCCAAAATAAATATAATTTACCTGCCCACTTTTTACTCTCCGTGGGTTCTATCATAGAAAGAAAAAATCTGCTTTCCATTTGTCAAGCCATGGCACTACAGAAAAAAGAAGATCGTTTACCATTAGTAGTGATAGGCAACGGAAGTGCGTATAAGCTTAGAGTAAAATCATTCATTCAGCGGGAGGGATTGGAGAAGGAAGTGATTTTTTTATCGGAGCAGCCAGGCATTAAAAATGATCCATCCTTTCTCACCGCAATTGATCTCCCTGCAATTTATCAATGTGCATCCGCTTTATTATACCCCTCCACATTTGAGGGATTTGGCATTCCTGTTTTGGAAGGCTTGTTTAGTCGTATCCCAGTTCTTACCTCCAACCAATCCTGTTTACCGGAAGCAGGAGGCCCCGGTGCCTTTTATGTAGACCCGTATAAGCCAGAACAAATAGTAGAACAATTACATTTAATTACAACCGATAAAGAATTTGTAGCAAAAAAAATTGAGCTAGGCCGGCAACATGCACAGCAGTTCTCCCCCTTAGAAACTGCAACTTCGGTCATGAATGTTTATAAAGAACTAATAACTGAATAAAAAATGGTAGAGAATTTTGAATCGGATATACTTGCTTGTCTCACCGTGTTAAACAACGGTGGGCTAATCCTTTATCCAACAGATACCGTATGGGGAATCGGCTGTGATGCCACCAACACCGAAGCGGTGCAGAAAGTTTTTGAATTAAAACAAAGAGCGGACAACAAGGCCTTGATTGTATTAGTAACGGAAGAACAAGATATTCTAAAATATGTGGCCGCACCTGATTTGGAAGTGTTTGACTATTTAGCTACCACCACTAAACCAACAACAGTTATTTACCAAGGGGCTATAGGATTTGCAGCGCAATTGACCGGACAAGATGGATCAGTGGGGATCAGAATTTGTAAAGAACCTTTTTGCAGGCAATTGATCAAACGATTTAAAAAACCAATTGTCTCTACATCCGCCAATATCTCGGGTCAACCTACACCCAGCCAATACAGCACCATTGATGTAAAAATTGTAAAGGGCATTGATTACGTTGTACAATGGAGGCAAAACGAACAAAAAGAAGCGCAGCCTTCCAGCGTTATTCGGTGGAATAGCGGTCAAATTGAAATACTAAGGCCTTAAACCAAGGCAATTTCCATGACCTGGCCCATTGTTTTCACATAATGAAAACGAACGCCTTTTATAAACCCTGGCTCTATTTCCTGTACGTCCTTCTCATTTTGTGCGCAAAGAATAATTTCCTTGATACCGGATCGCTTAGCCGCCAATACTTTCTCTTTGATACCACCAACAGGTAAAACCTGTCCACGCAAGGTGATTTCACCTGTCATCGCCAAATGAGACTTGACTTTTCTACCAGTCAGCACCGATGCAATAGCAGTCATCATAGTGATCCCGGCACTAGGGCCATCTTTGGGAACTGCTCCCTCTGGTACATGGATATGGATAGATTGTTTTGTAAATGAGGAAGGATCAATCTTGTATTTTTTTGCATTGGCCTGCAAATACGTCAAGGCAGTGGTTGCACTTTCTTTCATCACATTTCCAAGATTACCTGTCAACTTAAGTTCTCCCTTCCCTTCACAACTGCTGGCTTCAATAAAAAGAATATCGCCGCCCACGTAGGTCCAGGCAAGACCCACTGCTACCCCAGGCATTGTGGCTGTTTTATACAGATCATTGCTGTAGCGAGGTTTCCCTAAAATTTTCTCTAGCAACGCTGGGCCCAAGGATGGCTTGATCTTTTCCTTTAGTACCAATTCGCGGGCTTCGTAACGCATGATTGAAGCAATTTGTCTGTCCAACTCTCGTACACCACTTTCTCTTGTATAGTCCTGTATAATTCGTTCAATCATTTTATCAGTAAAACGAATAGGGGTACTCTTTAAACCATGCAATTCTTTTTGCTTAGGAATGAGATGACGTTTTGCAATTTCAACTTTCTCCTCAACGGCGTAACCACTCAAGTCAATAATCTCCAACCGATCTCTTAGTGCCGGCTGAATGCCTTGTAAATTATTGGCTGTTGCAATGAAAAGTACTTTGCTTAAATCGTATTCTAACTCCAAATAATTATCATAGAAACTGCTGTTTTGCTCAGGATCCAGCACTTCTAACAAAGCAGAAGAAGGATCTCCGCGAAAATCATTTCCAATTTTATCGATCTCATCCAGGATCATCACCGGATTGGAGGACTGTACTTTACGAATGGACTGTAAAATACGACCTGGCATGGCCCCGATATAAGTCTTACGATGTCCTCTAATTTCACTTTCATCATGAAGTCCCCCCAGGCTTAGTCTTACATATTTACGACCCAACGCATTTGCAATACTTTTTCCCAAGGATGTTTTACCAATACCTGGAGGACCCACAAAGCAAAGGATGGGGCTTTTCATATCCCCCTTTAATTTCAATACGGCCAAGTGTTCTAAAATTCTTTCCTTTATCCGTTTCATTCCGTAATGATCCTTGTCAAGTGTTGAGAGTGCCTTTTTCAAATCATAATGATCTGTAGTGAAGGAGTCCCAAGGCAAATCCAACATCAAGTCCAGATGATTATACACCACCGAATAATCAGGTGTACTTGGGTGCATTCGTTCTAGCTTTTCTATCCCCTTTTGAAATGCAAGCTTTGCAGGCTCGGGCCACTTTTTTTGCTCAGCCTTTTTTTGCATTTCTCGAATTTCTTGTGCGTTGGTATCCCCTCCCAACTCTTCTTTGATACTTTTTAATTGCTGTTGCAAAAAGTATTCCCGCTGTTGCTTATCCAACTCAGTTCGAGTTTTTGCCGTCACCTTGTTTCTAAGCTCTGCAAACTGTAACTCCTTTTGTAAAAGTTGCATCAACAAATCTGCACGTTGCCGAATAGGATCTGTTTCCAGCAACTGCTGTTTCTCTTTGATGTCCGTGTTCAGATTACTGGACACAAAATGAATTAGAAAGGCAGGGTTCTCTATGTTCCGCAGAATTATGCCCGCTTCAGCTGGAATGTTCGGGGATAACTGGATGATTTGGGCAGCTAATTCTTTGATGTTGGCAACGTATGCGTTGAAATCCTCATCGGCAGGGGCTTGTTCGTCTTGTAACGTAGTAATAGCCGCCTTGAAATAAGGTTCTTCCTCGGTAATGGCATTAATTCTAAAACGAACTTTACCCTGAATGATGATAGTAGTGCCTCCATCAGGCATCTTAATCAACTTCACAATCTTGGCAACTGTACCTATTTGCACCAAATCCGCTGTTGAAGGGTCCTCTATATTGCTATCCTTTTGCGCAACAACACCAATCAACTTATCTCCCTTATAGGCATCCTGAACGGCTTTAATACTTTTATCTCTTCCCACAGTAATGGGAATTACCACTCCAGGAAAAAGCACAGTATTACGTAAGGGTAAAAGCGGAATAACGTCGGGCACTGTTAGTTCTTGCCCATCCTCTTGTCCTCCTTCATTTAATGGGATAATTGGCAAAAAATCCATTTCCTCCTCGGGTCCTAACATAAGTTTATTCACTTGCATAAAATTTATCAATGGCAGGATGTCACCCCGCTCTTGCGATTTGAACGCAAAAATGGGGCAGTTTGCTGAAATACAATCTTTCAACAATCATGCCCCTGGGCCAAAACTGACAAAATTGGTTGAATTAGAAGAAAGTGAGCCCCACTGACAGCTGAAATCCCTGGTTTCGCCATTTACTGTCATTTGTGAGATCATTGATATCGCTCAGGCCTATAAAATACCGTCCATTCAGCCGAAAGGCACCTGCTTTTACTTGTACGCCACCTAACATCGAAAAATCTCCATTACGAAATGCATTTCCAGTGTTTTGCAAAAGAGAATTGTTTTTGTCTATTAAAACACCATACTGCGGTCCAGCTTGCAGACTAATAAATCCACCACCCAATCGATAATTCAACAAAATCGGGACGGATAAATAATCAAGTTTCACACTGGTCAGGCCATTAAATACATTGCCCAATAAATTATTATAACTAGTATCCAGACGGGTGTTGTATTGATTGATGAGTAATTCCGGTTGCAAGTATAATTTCTTGGATAACTTAATCTCTGCAAAACCACCCAACGCATAACCAGACCTGAATTCGTCTTTAAATGATTTGCCATCCACTTTTGTAACATTGGCCCCTGCTTTTACCCCCACATGAAATTGAGCAAATACGGGACTAGAAACCACTACCAGCAAGATGAATAATAATTTACGCATAAGGTTGATTTAGTTAGTAAGACAAATATACCCCGTACTAATGCTGCACCCTGTCTGGATATTATCCACCGGGTGTTAATCTTTTGAAAACAATTCGATTACTGTGATCTCGGGCAGAATTCCCACTCGACCTGGATAACCGATAAACCCAAATCCTCGATTGACATACAAAGCCTGCTTTGCATGTTTGTAAAGGCCTGCCCATTCGTTGTAAACATACTGTACAGGACTCCATTGCAATCCTGGAATTTCAAACCCAAACTGCATTCCGTGAGTATGTCCTGAGAGTGTTAAGGCCACAGTAGGATATTGTTCCAAAATCTCGGCACGCCAATGAGAAGGATCGTGGCTTAGTAAAATAGAGAAGGGAATTTCCGCTGCACCAGCAAAAGCCTTTTTGAAATTTCCATATTTGGGAAATCTACTTTTTGCACTCCAATTTTCGATGCCAATAATACCAATACTGCTTTGATTACGTGTGATCACTACATGCTGGTTCATCAATAATTGCCAACCCATTTGCGCATGTACTGCTTTTAGCTTTTCAAAGTTGGCTCTTTTTTGTTCTAACGACTCCCATTGCACATAATCTGCATAATCATGATTACCGGTAATGGAAAATACACCCAGTGGTGCTTTTAATTGCGCAAATAAAGGCCAATAGTCATCCATCTCACTCGCCAAATTATTTACCAGATCACCCGTAAACAAAATCAAATCAGGTTGCTGTTCCATGACCATCTTGATACCCCTTTCCACAGCAAGAGGATCTGTAAAACTTCCAGCATGTATATCAGATAACTGAACAATTTTCAACCCATCAAACAAAGCAGGTAAGGTTGGAAAGTTCAGTTTTAGCTTTCGTACTTGATACCGATAACGATTGTTGATACCATAGGATAAGGCACTGAAAAGCCCGGCTCCTGCCACTAATCCAGCCCAGCTCAAAAACACAGACCGAGAGAATAGCACATCCGTACTTGTTACATTTTTATTTTTTGGAAGAACCTGATAGCCTACCCATTGCAACACTCTTCTGAGATCATCCGTTAAAAAAAATAATGATGCTATCAACTTAGCAAAAAAAAGTCCGGCGACTAAAGCAAATAAAATAGAGCGCGCGTAATGTGGTCCCGGTTTAGAAAAAAAATATGGAAGTAAAATTACCAGCAATATGCTCATGGCCGTGATGGACCAATAAACAGCATGCCAGATTAAACGACCTCTAACCGGCAACCCGGCCGTTACGGTACGAATGGCCTGAAACACGTACCAATCTAAAATCAATAAAATGGCCAAAAAAATCCACCAAAAGGGGGCGTTTCGCATAGAGTCGGCAAAATTAGTGGGCAAAACTTATTTTTGCGGTCTTACCCGGAACTATCATCTTTATAGCTAACAAACTCAACCCAAGGAAGTTCAGCGGACATGGCAAGAATTATAGGAGTAGCAAATCAAAAAGGCGGAGTGGGAAAAACCACTACAGCAATCAACCTGGCAGCCAGCTTTGCCGTGTTAGAATATAAAACATTATTGGTGGACGCGGACCCGCAAGCCAATAGCACAACGGGTGTAGGATTCGACCTACATAACGTTACGCAAAGTCTTTATGACTGTATGGTTAACCAGGCACGCGCCAAGGATGTGATTTTAAAAACTGAAATTCCAAATTTAGAGCTGATTCCCTCCCATATAGATCTGGTCGGTGCTGAAATTGAAATGATCAATCATCCCAACCGGGAAATGGTGTTAAAATCAATGTTGGACTCGGTTCGTAATGAATACGATTTTATCATCATCGACTGTTCACCTTCACTCGGTCTAATTACAGTCAATGCATTAACAGCAGCAGATTCCGTAGTGATTCCTGTTCAAGCCGAATTTTTTGCATTGGAAGGTCTTGGCAAATTGCTGAATACCATCAAAATTGTACAAAGTCGATTAAATACGGAATTAGTCATTGAAGGCATCTTGATGACCATGTATGATGGAAGACTTCGTCTTTGCAACCAAGTGGTGAGCGAGGTAAGAAGACATTTTGAAGACATGGTATTTACCACAATCGTTCATCGCAATGCAAGACTTGCTGAAGCACCCAGTACAGGTAAGCCTGTAATTCTGTATGATGCCAATAGCAAAGGAGCCGCCAACTATTTGAATTTGGCAAAAGAGATTTTGCAAAAAAATAACCTCACGCGTATCAAGAATGAGGAACGTATCCTCGAACCCTAACGAATGAGCACACCAAAACAAAATAAGGATCAACTAGGAAAAGGTATTCGTTCTTTATTACAAAGTATCGATACAGATCTAAAAACTACAAGCGGGCAATTGAAGCCTTCTGTAGTAGAACATGTAACCTCCAGCTCCCGTATAGCTGTACAGGATATAGAACCCAATCCCAAACAGCCACGTCGTGATTTTGAAGAAACAGCCTTGCAAGAGTTAGCCGCTTCAATTAAAACACACGACATCATTCAACCGGTTACGGTTTCTAAACTCTCCAACGGTAAATACAGATTGATTGCTGGAGAGCGTCGCTGGCGTGCTGCAAAGCTGGCTGGCTTAAAAGATATTCCAGCTTTTATCCGTCAGGCCAACGACCAACAACTACTTGAACTGGCCTTATTGGAGAACTTACAGCGTGAAGATCTCAATGCCATGGAAGTAGCCTTGAGCTATAAGCGCATGATGGACGAACTTGAGTATACACAAGAACAAGTGGCGGATCGCATGGGTAAAGACAGAAGCACCGTTGCCAATGTGATCCGATTACTTAAGCTACCCCCTGATATTCAATTAGCGGTTCGGAAAGGAACACTTTCAATGGGACATGCAAGAGCCTTGATTGCGCTTGAATTAGTCGATGCCCAACTGATTGCATACAAAGAAATTGTAGCTAAAGGATTATCCGTTCGCCAAACGGAAGCATTGGTGCAACAACTAAAAAAGCAATTACCCGCTGTTAAAAAAAGTAAAAATTCAACCAGCGCTTCTCCGTATCGAAGAATTGAAGATAAATTAGCAACCCACTTCAGCACCCGAGTAAGAATCAAACAAAGTAAGCGTGGTGATGGGCAGTTAATTATTGAGTACTACACTACTGAAGAGCTCAACAAGATTCTTCGGCAACTGAATGTTCCACTGGACTAATGAAACGGCCGCAACAAAGATTATTTTTATTTCTGCTTTTTTTAATTGCGCTTACACAGGGTTGGGCGCAACAGACTGGCTCATTACCACCCAGCAACAACAAATACGATTCTGCACAAGCAGCGCATAGCCCAAGAAAAGCGGCCATTCGCTCCGCTTTAGTACCTGGTCTTGGTCAGATCTATAACAAGAAATACTGGAAACTGCCCATCGTGTATGGTGCACTCGGTGCGAGTGGCGCTGTATTTGTGTATAACCTGACCAATTATCGGGATACCCGTTTTGCTTATCGTGTAAAATATAATATGCGAGTCAACCGAACCGACTCCCTCTTGTTCAAGTCAATAAAATCCAACCTGCAACCTCTACCCGAGGAAAGTCTTCGCTACTACCGGGATCAATTCAGACGCGATATTGATTATTCTGTGCTTTTCTTTTTACTGTTATGGGGACTCAATGTGGTGGATGCTTCAGTTGATGCACATCTTAAAACATTTGATGTAGGGCCTGACTTAAGCTTTCAATTAAAAGCTGGATACAGCGAACTGGCACAAACAAATGGGCTCAGCCTTAAAATGCGATTAGGCAAATAACAAGCATGCCCTGACAATGATTAGTATGTAAACAAAGGCATAACGTAACTTTGTTTCAACTTGAGCAACATGAAAATTGCACTTATAGGATATGGAAAGATGGGTAAAGCCATCGAAGAAATTGCACTGCAACAGGGACATGAGATTGTGCTAAAAATTAACAGCCATAATAAGGAGCTCTTAACAGCGGCCTCCCTTCGCAATGCTGAAGTTGCCATTGAGTTTACGTCTCCGGAAAGCGCAATAGAAAATATTGAATGTTGTTTGCAAGCTGGCATACCCCTGGTGTGTGGCACTACTGGATGGACGCAGGCATTATCTCAAATTCAAGCTCGCTGTACAGCGCTACAGGGAAGTATGGTCTACGGTAGCAACTTTAGTATTGGCGTAAACTTGTTTTTTGAGTTGAATACCAAATTGGCTGCGCTCATGGCTAACCAATCCCAATATGAAGTAATCCTGGAAGAGATACATCACACACAAAAAAAAGATGCCCCCAGCGGAACAGCTTTGACCTTGGCTGAACAGATTCTAGCAAATAATAAAAGAAAGAAACAATGGGTAAATGATATTAGTGATAACCCGGAAGATCTTGAAATAATCAGTCAACGTATTGATCCCACCCCCGGCACACATCGTGTAAAATATGCCTCCGTTGTGGATGACATAGAAATTATTCACACCGCACATAATCGCACGGGTTTTGCAGCCGGAGCAGTCCTGGCAGCTGCTTTTATCAAAGACAGAAAAGGGTTTTATACGATGAAAGAGGTGTTAGGCCTTTAAAAGAATCAATTACAACCCAGCAATTGACAAAGGGTCTCTTCCAAGGCCGGACCTCTTAAGTTTTTAGCTACTATTTTTCCAGTGGGATCTACTAAAAAATTAGCAGGAATACCCGTTACCCGATACAATTTAGCCGCTTCATTATTCCAATACTTCAAGTCACTGACCTGCGTCCAGGTCAAGCCATCTTTTCGGATAGCATCCAGCCATTTTTCACGCAAATCCTCACGGTCAAGTGAAACACCCAGCACGGTAAAATTCTTCGATTTAAATTTATTGTAGTTGTATACAACAGTGGGGTTTTCCTGCCGGCAGGGACCACACCAACTTGCCCAAAAATCAACCAGCACATACTTGCCCCTAAATGAAGAAAGTGAAACGGGTTTTCCATTAACATCAGGTTGAGTAAAATCAATAGCCTGCGAGCCGATGGCACCCACTTTGGCATCTTGAATCAAGGTATTGAGCTGTTGACCCATTGAACCTTTTTGATTTGAAACAGACAACTGATTGAATCGCTGCTCTAACTGAAGAGGGTCGTTTGAAAACCCATACGTTGCTGCCAACACAAAAGGAGTAACGGGTGAAGCCGGATTTGCTTTTACCAAATTATCAATCTGCTCTTGCATTTTGTTGTTGGCCATTACATATTCTTGCATCACGCTATCACGCTTGGGACCTGCTCCTGCTTCGTTCAGTAAATTAGCCTGGTTATTTCGCAATTGTACATACGGCATAAAACGAGTTACAAAATCCCGAAATACCTGATGTGTTTGACTACCAGTTACTACCCAATTCATTGGATTTCCTTTTTCACCTTTCACCAGCACAGTAGTATTCTCAAGAAAAAGTTCAGCAGGCTGTTGCTGATCTCCCACAAATAAAAAAACAAGGGTAGGCTCACCCAATTGTCCTCGAATAGAGAACTGCTGTTTACGCAAGGTAGTAGTTAGAAAGGGTGCATTTTCTCCACTTCGAAATAAACGCACAGACACGCTGTCGTCAAATCCTGTGAGTTGGCCATTCAATTCAAAACCACTCCCCTGCTGCGCTAACGTTG
>CAIRNW010000222.1 GCA_903879995.1 uncultured Bacteroidota bacterium | reverse complement strand
TGGGATTGCTGCGCTGCCAGTGGTGGAAAATCCTTGTTGTTGATGGATCAGTATCCATCGCTGGAGCTAACAGTATCGGATGTTCGTCCATCTATCCTGCAGCAATTAAAAACTCGGTTTAAACAAGCGGGGATAAATAATTATCAAGCGTTAGTGCTTGATCTTTCTCAGCAAGGGTTACCTAAAAAAGCCACTCGATTTGATTTGGTGATTGCAGATGTTCCTTGTTCTGGAAGTGGTACATGGGCACGTACACCAGAGCAAATCACAAAGCAAACAGAAGGAATACTTGATGAATTTACGAAGCGACAGCGAGCTATCTTATCTCGCTTGCCTGCTGCATTAAAGCCAGGCGGCTATCTTCTTTATTGTACCTGTTCAGTTTTTGCCAGTGAAAATGAGGAGCAGGTAGCTTGGATTCAACGCGAATTTGGCTTGACGCTCTGCCAGCAAACTTTATTAAATGGAATGGCGGAACAAGCGGACACACTGTATGTAGCGTTGCTACAAAAAACTAGTAGCTAACAATCCAGTCCTTACTTTCTTTTTTCTTATTCCCAATCCAGAGTGTAATTGTATAGACTCCTGACGATGCAGGTAAAAAAGGAAGTTCGCCTCGATAAATCCCCGCCGGTTTATTTAGTGCGTGTGTTGCAAGAAGTCGGCCTGCTCTGTCATGCAATGTAAGCTTCACATCCGTAGCCGCTTCCGTACTGTTGATTACTACCTGCGCTTTTGATTTTCCCGGGGTGGGGTTGGGGTATATCCAAAGGAGAGAAGCTATATCATCGGTGGTTGTGCATCGGCTAGTCAATGTTACGGTGGTGCTATCTAAATAAACAAGTTGGCGAGTAGCAGTAATGGTGTCTATCACTTGGGTAATTCGATATTGTATATTACCTGGATTGATGGTACTGAGTGCATCCTGATAACTATAGGTTTTATTGGTCAGCGTTGCGCCACTGTTGGCATTGAGTTGCCCTATTTTTTGAAAAGCATTATCTGTGGGTAGTTTACGTTCAATCAAAAATTGCATGCCTGCTACATCTTTGGTGCGCCAAGTTAAATCCACCTTGCAATTGGAAATTGTTGCAGATAGGGTAGCATATTCTGAAAGTAAATAAGCAAAGGCATTTCTCATATCCGGAATCCCGTAACCAATTCTGTCATTGGGATTGCTATATCGACTCGCACTTCGTTTAAGTGCATCCAGTATTTTCATGTTATTGAACTCTGAGAATCCTTGCCAGAGGCATGTAGCAAGGCCAGCTAAATTGGGACAAGAAAAAGAAGTTCCATTGGCTACTCCGATAGTTCCGGAAGTGGATTGTACCACCGCTTGCCAGCCCACTGAGGCTAATTCTGGTTTTATACGCCCGTCACCTGAGGGTCCGTAGCTGGAGAAACCTGCTACAGCGCCTGCTGCGTTTACGGCTCCAACTGCAACTACACTATCTCCATCCGCAGGCGTGATGATATAGCGCCAGGAGCCAGCTCCTTCATTTCCGGCCGAGTTAAAAACCAAAAGTCCTTTTTTGGCAGCTAGATCAGCTCCCTTGACGGCAATTGTTGTTTTGCCATCCATTTGTGCATAAGTGTAATTAAAAACAGGATTGTCAAAATCATAATATCCCAATGAGGATGATATTAAATCAGCGCCTTCACTGTCTGCTCTTTCTGCACCACACACCCAATTGAATTCTTCAATGGGGAACTCGCTACTGACATCTTCTGTTCTATACAGATGAAAAAAAGCTTGAGGAGCTTTTCCAATAAATTGACCTGGGATATTTGCCGCAATAGTTGAGAGACATTGCATGCCGTGCGGGTGATCGTCGCTGACGGTGGCATTGCCAGAAACAAAATCCCAGGTGCTTAATATCTGCCCTTTGCGATTTACACTATCAAAAGCAGGTAAGGTGTTATAATTCAAAAAACCACCATCAAGAACGGCCACTT
>CAIRNW010000221.1 GCA_903879995.1 uncultured Bacteroidota bacterium | reverse complement strand
GCATTCAAGAATATACCTTGAACTATTCCAATAATTTGTAGACTCAGAATAAGTATAATGAGAGTAAAGAGTAGCCATTGATATAGACTGAAATTATTTTTAAGGCTACGGATTACCAAGCTTAATTCTAATAAATAGAGCTTCATGATTTTGTACTTAAGTCGATAGATTGATGGGCACTCTAAAGTCTTGCGGCAAAAATTTTAGAGAAAGTCAACATGCCATTTAGATGACTAACAGCTTACTGAACTTCTTTTATCTCAAAGTCTGTGTAAATAGTTGCAACAAGAGATCCGAAGAACTTATGACGTAAATTTTTAAAGATCCTTTCAGTTTGAGCCCAACCCAGAATCACAAATAAAGTATCTTTAGGATCGTATGGAAAATTTTCAGAACCAATAATAGGTATATTACCGATTGGCATATATTTGCCTTTTTTGAAAGGGTTATCATCTATTACATATTCAATTTTATTCCTTAAGTCGAGTAAATCAATAATAATTGGGGCGGAAACTGCTGAACCATACCCAATGATTCTTCTATTTTCAGATGCAGAAATAATTCGCTGTTTAAATAGAGAGAGTTTTTGATGCAAATTAGTATTAAAATTACGCATTCCAGATATTGATGTTATTCCTGATGCAGCTTCAGCATCAATCATTTCTTGGATTTCAAGGGGTAAAACTTCTGAACGAGCAGAGCTACTCTTTTGACACACCCCAACAATTGCACCCCCTTGTACATGATTTACATAATGAGCTTTTTTCAAAACTAGATCAAACTCTTGGAGACATGGAATGAGACTGGTTAAAGAATGAACAGATAAATGCTCATGTATAACTGTACCGATTAAAAATTTCTCAACAACGTCTTTTAGATAAGAAATTTCAAAGATAAAATATCCTCCTTCAGGTAAAAGCGTTTGGATTCCCTTGATTACACCTCTTTGATCATCAATATGAGCAAAAACATTGTTAGCAATTACTACATCAGGATGACCATATTGTTCAATAATACGTTCTGCAATATCTGGAGAGAAAAAATCTAAAATTGTTTCAACGCATCTTTTTCTCGCCATTTCAACAGGGGGTAATGATGGATCTACTCCTAAGACTCGGCATCCTGTCACATCCCGCATCTTCTCTAAGAAAATACCATCATTAGAACCGATTTCTAGAGCAAATTTTACTTCAGATATGAAGTTTTGAGTAAAATCTTTTACTGTTTCTTCAAAGTGCTTTATTAAAACAGGGTTGTTTCCTGGCATAAAAGGATAATCTTCACCATACAAAGAATTAGGCGGAGGAACATGAATAACTTGAACATGACCACATTGTTGACATTGGTACAGATCAATTGGTACTAGCTCTGGATCTGGTGCATCGGGGCTTTTCTTGAGGCGATTCCCTGAAACTGTTGGTGGAAAATTTACAACAAGTTTCAAATCAGGATGGTTACAAAGACGGCAATTTTCTCTTACAAAGTAATTAACGTTTATCATCATATTCAATGGTTATTTTTTTTACAATTGCAATGAATTTATCAAAATTAAAATTGTGTTTGTTTTGAGGGCGTTTGAAAAGTCGGATATAGAGGTTCTCATTCCGATGAGGTTCAGGTCAGTTGCCCAATTCCCTGAGCTGAAAGGCTACTTTCATTTAGGTTCTGCCTCATAGGTTCAGTAACCGCTATAGAATTTACTATTCTTCAGCGAAGAAATTCCTCATTGAATTATTAACTCTAATAGCCTTGAACCATAGATATTGAGGCTAAAAATAACTAGACTATCCGAACAATTTATGCTTCAATTATCTCAATTCTTGACTTAAGTCCAGTAATAAAATCCCAATGATTTGGATTACTTTCTAATGGTGCCCAATCAGGAAACTGAGTCATATCCCGTAGGAAAGGACCCTCAGTGATTTCGTGAAAAACTAAAAACCTGCTATGAATAATTAAGGTGTGGTAAATCGGTTGATCTAAGCGATAGAAAAAAACCTTCCCAGAATTTGGTTCACCCATTTCTATGACTTGCCTAATGTCTCCATTGTCATGGAAAAGAACGACATCCACCTCTCCTTCGAGTACCGCCATGGACTCAACCTTGTCAATATGTCTATGGGGACGCACATAGCACTCATTGGTAAGAACAATAAACATTTCATGAAGAGAGTCGTCTGGGTTGCGATGGGCACACAATCGAATACGTTGGCGAGTATTCTTCAATGATGCTTGTTTGAGTTCGTCTAAATATTGTGGTGTCAGAGTGAAAACATCTTCATAGGAATAAAGAACTTCACTGTTCTCTTTATAAATTGACATGATTAAGAAAATTCGAATTAAGATAATTGTTCTAAATATAGCTCACTTCCGGGAAATATGGAGGCAAACTGCCCACCCTGTTCTTCGAAAAGACTATGCTTAGCGATTACCTTAGACTGGTTGTGAGGGTTAAGTCCTAATAGGCATAACCTAGTTCCTTCTGAGTAAATGGCTTCCGAGCTCTTTATTGCTAGATTGCCAACAGGCATTCTCATCCCCTTCTTATTTGGATTGTCATCCACTACAAAATCTATTAAGTCGCAAAGATCTAAAATCGATAGAAAAGCTACAGATAGATGACCCGCGCCAAATAAAGCGATGCCACCAACATCCTCTCGGAAGTTCTCAAGTTTGTTCCGGATGGCATGACGACGAAATTTAACGATATCTATAAAACGATAGGCACGGTCAATTTCTTCTTTCACAACAGGTGAATCAAAAAAATTATGGTCATTTCGTCCTTTGCCCTCTTGAACGATCGCCACAATAGAATTTTCTAGTGGATAAGGAACAGATTCATAGTGAACAATGGAAAAGCCTGCAGACTCTAGAAGCAACTTAAAGGTGAAAGTTGTAAAATAGTAATTATGTTCTTCCCAGACCGTTGTACAGTCACCAACTTCTAGAGCTCGTTCGCAATCAGGTAACTCCCAAACGATATAGCCATTGGGTTTAGTCAAAGCTCGAATTGATTCCAGAAACACTGATAAATTATTGGCGTGTTCAACCACATGGCGAACAATGATGACATGAGCAGCACCGTGGTTTTGACAGATTTGCTGAGCTATTGATGGCGTAAATATCGCTTGATAGGTTTCGACATTAGCGCAGGGATCAGAAATACCAAGATCCCGTTCCGGATCAATTCGCCATTGTTTAGTATAACCAAGGTGATCAAGTCGCTGGAGGGTGGAATCATCTTTGAAGCTATAGGCTCCAAAGACAGAGTCCTTATCTATTCCAGGCAAATTGATTATTGTTTCAACCATTGCATCCAGATGATCTTCGGGCTCAAAACAGGTTAGCCAGCTATAGCGGGGCTTTAACTCATCCACTGGAAAAGGAGTTTCTAGAGTAATTAATCCCGTTTGACGATTCAGTAGTAGCCGCATGGGAAAATGAGGAACTGATTGAAGATTTTCAATGGGTAAGAATCGATTTGAAACAGGCTGTAATCCTAAATCTAAAAGTAAATTACCTGAACATAGTAGAAATTTTTCTTGCAACATTTGAGCTTGGCAACTCCCGTGTAATATATCAACTATTTGTTAGTTTTATGAATGAGTATATAAATTTTGTAAATTTTATAAATTTTGAACATACGATTTAAAATAAGAATAAATCCTTGTTAATGGAATTGTATTAAGTCCTAACTGTTGATGTGTATACTGCATACCTAGAGCCGTTACTGGATGATTATAAGCAAGCTGAACACCGATATTCTTTGACTGAACACTAATAATTAAATTCGTATCCAGTTCCAAAAATTGATACAAGCCAATTGCAAAATCATAGTAATTAATATCTCGTTCACCAGACAGATGAAAAATTCCAGGCTTATGAGTTTTCAGAAGCAACTGAATTGCATGAGCTGAATCAGTAAAACAAATCGGTGCAAAATACAAGTCATTAAACGCGTTAATATGTTTTTTATCTCGTATTGCATCAATCCATTGTCCGAAAGGAGATGTATCAATGCTGACATTTTTAGTCAAACGCATAATAGAAAGATGGTTAATTTGATCAATTTCTTCTGCTATAGCCTGTAGTTTTGACTCTGTTTCTGCTTTCAATTCTGCATATTTAAACCCTGGACAAACAGGATAATGTTCATGGGGAATAGACTTACATTTAAAAACAGTATTTGTTGAAACAAAACAGACATAAATTCCTGCCTCTAAAAGTTTTTTAGCTAGCTTTGGAATTGCATTGCAGTTAACTTCGTAAGCATAGTCGGGGTGATTAATACAATCATCATAGGATGTAACACCACCAATAAAAACTGCTGCATTAATCTGTTTTGGAATGTGAAAATCGTCAATACTAGGTAAGTGTAAATAGAGCCAGTTACTAGCTTTATTTATATTACTACGTCGTGTTGTTCTAAATACTTGATACCCTCTTTCTTGTAAGAGTGGATAGAGGCTTTGGGCAAGCCTGCTATCACCACCAATAATAAGTATTGACATAAATTTAAATTTTTAATTAAAAAAAACAATGAAGTCATTTATCGTACTGTAAAACAAGCTTATTTCCAACAGCTAACACTAGCAAGTAATGAATGGCACATCGGGGTAAATCCTGTGTAGAGAACCTCATCATTCATGCCAAAAAGAAAGGTATGTTCAAAGAATTCGTCTAGTAAGTTTTTCAGGTCTTTTCCTGATTTGCAGTTTATATGTCCTTCCTTACTTGCTTCAGAAGCATAAGCTTGAGATTCTAAGGATGGTGCGCCACAGATGAATATACCATTAGGTTTTAATGATAGACAAATATTTTCAAGGTATTTACGTTCATATTTTTGAGAAATATGTTCAATTACATCCAGAGAAAATGCTGCATCATAAGCATTTTCTCCATTCATCAGGAATGGGCTTTCTAAAATATCATGGACTGTAAAGGTAACTGACCATTCTGGTTCTGTGTGTCTTTTTGCCTCATCAATAAAAACAGGATCGAAATCGATGCCATGTAATTCTTTCACTTCTGGATGAGTCACACGACTGGCAAAACCATCGCCACAACCAATTTCTAATACTTGAGAGTACCCAGACAGCATTTTTGCTACAAACTTATAACGTGCAAGGGTAAAACCTAAAGATTTAGGATCAAGTCTCCACCTTGAACTTGCTCTACAGGTCATTTGAATGTTGCCATACTCTTGCTGCATATCTAGCATAAATTGGTATTGCGGCTCTTTGGGAGATAGTGAATTCATGATTTTAAGTCTAGATTAATAGGTTGAAGAAATAGAAGTTGAGAAAAAAAATTTGCTTGTTTTATTGATTCTAATCTTTGACCTTTCTAATGTTGTCACGGTTCTACTAAGTTTCTATTTTTACCATACAACTACCTTTTACCTGACCATCCCTTATCTTCATAAGTGCATCGTTATAGCGGTTCTCATTCGGATGAGGTACAGGTAAGTTGCCCAAGTCTATGAGCAGCAAGGCTTCCCTCATTTAGGGTGTACCTCATACGTTCAGGAACCGCAATAATCTGATCTAAACTAATTCGAAAACGTCGTACCAGCACAATCAGAAAACTCTGTTATAGCGGATTTCAAAAAAATGGGGTATAAATAGTGAGGAGAAAAAGCGTGAGGAATTAATGAAGGCTTACAGCACAGATTTGCGATAGAAGATAATTGAGACCTATGAGAACGGGCATATTTCACAGCACCAGTTAGCCCAGCGATTTCGAGTGGCGAGGAGTTTCCTCATCAAACTACTAAAACTATATCGTGGAACAGGTGATTTAGCCTCAAGAGCAGTCCT
>CAIRNW010000220.1 GCA_903879995.1 uncultured Bacteroidota bacterium | reverse complement strand
GATGGCAAAAGGTTCTTTATACATGACTTACAAATTGTAGGGGGTAGTTTTCAATTTGATAACACAGTAGGCTTCGCTACAACAGGGTTTGATAAAAACCACATTTACATTAAAAATATAAAAGCAACCCTCAGTAATTCTTTGATGACTGGAGACACGCTTCAGAGTAAACTAAATATCAGCGCAATCGAAAAAAGTGGCTTTTCACTACAAAGCTTAACAGGCAACTTTTTGCTCTCCCCGCGAAATTTATCGTTGAAACAATTCAAGCTTGTAACAAATCGAAGTATTGTTCAAGATCAAGTGGAGTTTTCCTTTGAAAAACTAAGTGATTTACAACAATTCGGGGATCGAGTTTTGATACAAGCCCATATCAATAAATCACTACTTAGTGCGGAGGATCTTGCCTATTTTATTCCAGCACTTCAAGGCAAGAGAGGCGCATTACAAATTGCGGGATTGCTAAAAGGCACCCTAAACGACTGGAGTATACAGCAATTGGGATTACAAACTTCAGCAAATTCATATTTGCAAGGTAGTGTTACCGTAAAAGGACTTTTAAATAAAAAGTCATTTTTATATTCCCTACAGCTCAAGCGAAGTCAGTTTTTAGGTGACGACGTGAGTAACTGGCTACCTGGTTCACAAGCTTTGCGCAAAACCTTTCTGCAGCAGTTTAAATATCTTCGATTAAATGGAATTATAGAAGGCAATGCTACCTCCTCAAAAATAAATATAGTTGCTGCTACAGGGCTAGGACAATTGAAAAGCCAACTCCGTTTTACTTATCTCCCCAATACCGCATTACAATATGTTGGCAGTTTAAACTTTGATCAATTTTACCTTGGAAAGTTAATTGACATACCGGCTTTTGAAAGTGTTTCGGGCACGATTCAACTGAACGGGATGGGCTTGGGAGAAAAAAATACTGTTGCCACCGCTACCGCCCAAATTGAATCACTTACTTATAATCAGTACACCCTAAATAATCTTGCGCTGCTCGCTCAGTTACACCACAACCAACTTGAGGTAAAGAGCGCAATTGAAAATGAAAACCTAAAAGCGGGCAATCTCATCGCCAAGCTCAATTGGGAAAATAAAAAACCAACTTATCAGCTGTCTGGTCAAATTGAAAAAGCAGATTTTAAAGCCCTCCGAATTTCTAAGCTCCCCATACAATTCAGGGGTTTAATTAATGCCAACCTCCAAGGTTATAATTTAGCTGACCTGGAAGGAGCCGTAACCTTACGTTCGATCACCCTTTTACATGATGAGGATGTATTACCTATTGACTCCTTGCAATTAGTAGTACAAAATAGCCTCGACAACAAAAGGATTGAACTAGCTACAAACGAAATACAAGGCTGGATTGATGGACGATTCAATATGGAGGAATTTCCTTTGCTGGTGCAATCTGTTTTACATAGACACTACCCTTCCTTTTTCCAAAACTCCACATACAAAAGCAAAAACAATCAATTTAGGTTTGAAATAAAAACGCAACTAGTAGACCCCTTCCTTCCTCTTTTTGTTTCTGGATTGACAGGATTCAACAATAGTAGTATCCAAGGGGCTTATGACGATAACACCGCTCAATTCAACGCTTCACTTAGTATTCCACAGTTTCGCTACCAAACAGCTGGAGCTGACAACTTAACGCTTGAAATTGGCGGAGTTGGCGACTCACTCTACTTACGCACGCATGCCAATGCTGTTCATTTAAATGAGAGTATTCAATTACCACCCGTCACCCTTCAATTAGATGGGAGAAACGCAGCAACAAAGGTTTCAATCCTTACTGCTGCAGACAAAAAAGGACAACGAGTCAACCTCAATAGTGTTGTTAGGAATTTTAACGACGGGGTTGAAATTGATTTCACTCCTTCCGATTTCACCATCAACGGAAAATCATGGACACTGGGCGAAGGCGGCTCCTTAGTTCTTCGCAGAAACCAACCGGTGAGTGGTTATTTAAAATTAGCCGAGGGTGAGCAAGAGATCATTGTAAGGACACTCGATAAAAAATCTGGTGAGAAAGACAACCTGCTTGTCAGTATTCAAAACGTAAACCTGAACGATTTTTCTGCATTTATACTACCTGATAATCGATTAGAAGGATTGCTCAGTGGTAATTTTTTACTTTCAGATCCGCTGAATTCGCTGGAAGTAAAAGCGGATAATATTAATACCAGACTTTTACGTTTTGATAATGACTCCATAGGAGAAATCAGCGCCTCACTCACTTATGATAATCAGCTAAAAGAATTAAAAGCATCCGGTAAGACAAAAAATGAAAAAGAGTTTATTGGGTTTGACCTCTCCCTCTACTTTAAAGATTCTCTGTTTGCCAAAAACAAGATTGATTTACAGGCGCGCTCCTATCCCATCACTATACTAGAGCGATTTTTAGGCGATCTTTTCTCTGACATAACAGGCTACTTAACGGGAGATGTGTCCATCATTGGAGACTTGAATAGACCTGGAGTACTCGGAAAAGGGAAACTAACACAAGCCGGTTTACGCGTAAACTATACGCAATGCTACTATAAAATAGAGGACCGTGAACTTGAACTTACTACTTCAAGAATAGACCTTGACGGACTTGTACTTCGTGATACGATCACAGGCAATCCTATTTATCTCACAGGCGGAATCGACCACGAGTCTTTCTATAATTTATTTTATGATCTCGACATCTCCACTAGAAAACCAGGATCAAGAGGTGCCAATGAAAATAAACCTGTTCAGCTACTAAGGACTACAGCTGCAGATAATTCACTCTTTTTTGGCGACATAAAGGGAACAGCTTTATTACAATTGAGAGGTCCTGAATCTGACATGGTAATGACGCTTAATGTGACGGCTTCCGATAAAGACAGCAGTCATTTCACCTTGCCACCGGGTATCAGTCGCGAAAGTGGTATTGCAGATTTTTTGGTGGAGCGAAAGTATGGAGTGGATATGCACGGAGAAAAGAAAAAAAATAATGGTGATAACATACTTTATGATGTTGAACTTACCGCAAATCCGCTCGTGGAAGTGAAAGTGGTTTTGGACGAACTCACAGGCGATGAAATTAAAGGGAATGGTCAAGGTACCTTTAAAATTAGATCGGGAACAACAGAGCCACTGACTCTTCGAGGAAGATTTGATATAGATGAGGGTGATTACTTATTTACTTTTCAATCATTTTTTAAAAAACCATTCGAGATCAGAAAAGGTGGTGATAATTACATTGAATGGTCGGGAGATCCCTATGATGCTACGATTCGTTTTGAAGCCATGTATAGAGCGGAACGAGTTAGTTTTGGTCCTTTGGCTAGCGTCTTGAATCTTACCTCAGATATCGGAAATGCAAGAAGCGACGTGTATGTGGTAGCTCGATTAAGCGACAAACTATTTAAGCCCACCATCAGTTTTTACCTGGACTTTCCTCCAAATAGTGTAGCCAACACAAGTCCAGAGTTAGGGCTTCTTTTAAAACAGCTGCAACAGAATAGTAACGAACTCAATCGCCAGGTAACGTACCTGATTGTGTTCAATAGTTTTGCCCCTAATGAGTTGGGG
>CAIRNW010000219.1 GCA_903879995.1 uncultured Bacteroidota bacterium | reverse complement strand
GTCCGTTGGAAACGTGGTGGGGTTGATATTCAGTTCTTTTCCGTTTTTACCGGCGAAACCCCTCGAAAGAAGGAAGGTTTCTATCAAGACGCTCTCGAGGAGATTGATTCATTGAATCGCATCATCTTGCGTCATCCTGATAAATTTGATTTTGCTACTGGCTATAGAGAAGCGCGTAAAAAAGTACATCGAAATAAATTGGTGGCAATGATAGGTGTGGAAGGTGGACATATGATTGAATCAGATTTATCCAAGCTGGATTCACTGATTGCAAAAGGAATGTCTTATCTGACATTGACCTGGAATAACAGCCATGATTGGGCCACCAGCGCTATGGATGAGTCCGGAGCTGGCAAGCCATTGGCCAACAAGGGGCTTACAGAGTTCGGTAAGCAAGTGGTGAGAAAGCTTAATGAGGCCGGTGTAATTGTGGATCTTTCTCACGTCGGAGAGCAAACCTTTTATGATGCCCTGGCTGTAACAGCCAAGCCTGTGTTATTAACGCATAGTTCTGTTTGGTCCATCTGTCCTGTTTTTAGAAATGCAAAAGATCAGCAAATCAAGGCGGTTGCTAAGAATGGTGGCGTTATCTGTATTAACTTTTATCCAGCATTCATTAGTAAAACATTTGTGGATGCAAAAAAATATTGGGAGGGTCCGGGAAAAGATTCCATTCGTGCGGCGTTGCAACAATTACCGGCCTATCGGGATCAATCGGAGCTGTTGGCGAAGCAGGTCAACGCACTAGTGCAACAAGAATTAAGTAAAAACTTACCAGGCATCAAAGAGGTGGTGGATCATATTGATTATGTGGCCAAGTTAGTAGGAGTGGACCATGTAGGGATTGGGGCCGATTATGATGGGATTGGCTTTGTTCCCAAAGGCCTGGAGGATGTGAGCACATACCCTCAAATTACGGCAGAATTAAAACGCCGAGGATATTCCAATCAAGCATTGAAAAAAATCCTCGGCGGTAATGTGTTGCGCGTAATAAAAGCTAATCGCTCTTAGCGCAAGAAAAGCATTTCACGATACTTTGGCAGGCTCCACTCGTTGTCATCCACCAATAATTCTAGTTTATCTACGTGGTAACGAATTTCATCAAAGAATGCATCTTTAACTTTTGTTTGGTAACCGATTGCTTTGTCACGTGTATTGTCCATGTTGTTGCAAGCTTTGCGGGCCTCAGTCATTTTTTCAACCGCTTCACTCACCTTGCTAATATGCGTTGAGATTTTTTCTAGCAGCTCTCTGTGTACTTTAAAACTCTTTTCAGTTAGCCCGGCCTCTTTTAATCCCCTCACATTGTTAGCTAAAGTATTTTGGTAACGGATGGCTGCAGGTAAAACTTGGCTGGTGGCAAGTTCAGCCATAACACGGCTCTCAATCTGTACTTTTTTAATGTACTTCTCTAATTCAATTTCATGTCGTGCTTCCAGCTCTTGGTGTGAATAAATGCCGTTGCCCTCAAATAAAGCCATTGCTTTTTTGGTAACCATGGCATCCAATGCCAATGGAGTGGTTTTTACGTTAGGTAAGCCACGCTTGACAGCTTCTTTTTCCCAAGCCTCGCTGTAGCCATCACCTTCAAATAACACTTTTTCACTTTTTACAATATACTCACGGATCACATGCATGATGGCAATCTCTTTCTTCTCGCCTTTTTCGATTAGCGCGTCAACCTCAGATTTGAATTGCTTCAAGGTGGCGGCCATAATTGTGTTAAGCACCGTCATGGGGTTGGCACAATTTGCAGAAGATCCTACGGCTCGAAACTCAAATTTGTTACCGGTGAATGCAAATGGAGAAGTACGATTACGATCTGTATTATCCATAAGTAATTCAGGGATGCTCTTGTGAATGTCAATTTTAAGCAAGCTCTCATCTGTTTCGTCCATCTTAGAGGTTACGCGCTCTTTTACATCCGTAAGCACTTTGCTGAGGTATTGTCCAATAAACACAGAAATAATAGCTGGTGGCGCTTCGTTGGCTCCAAGACGGTGATCATTGGGTGCTGAGGCAATCGATGCGCGTAATACGTCGGCGTAATCATGCACTGCTTTGATCGTGTTTACAAAAAACGTGAGAAACATTAAGTTTGTCTTGGGCGTTTTTCCAGGGGCTAATAAATTAACGCCTGTGTCTGTAGCCATACTCCAGTTATTGTGCTTTCCGCTTCCGTTGATACCTGCAAATGGTTTTTCATGCAGAAGCACGCGTAGATTATGTCTACGTGCAACCCGATCCATTACGTCCATCAATAATGAATTGTGGTCCACGGCCACACTTACTTCTTCAAATATCGGAGCACACTCAAATTGTGCAGGGGCTACTTCATTGTGACGAGTGCGTAGGGGAATGCCTAATTTGTAAGATTCATTTTCAAAATCACGCATATAAGCGTACACGCGCTCTGGGATAGAGCCGAAATAATGATCTTCCAGTTGTTGATTTTTTGCTGAGCCACTACCAAATACTGTTCTGCCCGTCATCACAAGGTCCGGACGTGCATTATAGAATGCCTCGTCAATGACAAAGTACTCTTGTTCCCAACCCAGTGTAACATTTACTTTGCCTACATTCTTATCAAAATAATGGCAAACCTCTGTGGCCGCTTTGCTCAATGCCTCCGTTGCTTTGAGCAAGGGGGCTTTGTAATCGAGTGACTCTCCTGTATAGGAAACAAATATGGTGGGAATGCAAAGTGTTTTTCCGTTTCCGATTTCAATTACAAAGGGTGGGGAAGAAGGATCCCAAGCAGTATAGCCGCGTGCTTCAAATGTGGCGCGTAGACCTCCGCTTGGAAATGAGGAAGCGTCTGGTTCTTGTTGTATCAATGCAGCACCGTCAAATTCTTCAATAGCGGTGCCATCACTTTTTAGCGTAAAAAAAGAATCATGTTTTTCTGCCGTTGTTCCTGTAAGTGGCTGGAACCAGTGTGTAAAGTGTGTTACTCCCTTTGTTTCCGCCCAAGCCCGCATTCCGTTTGCAATCTGGCTAGCCATATTGCGATCTATCTTCATTCCAGCTTTTATGGAAGCTTTCAAACTTTTGTAGGCTTCGTCGCTGAGAAACTCTCTGGCTACCTGTACCGTGAAAACATTAGAGGCAAAGAAGCTCGTGGTTTTGTTAGGCGAACCCACCTCTACATTTTTCTTATTGCTGAGGTTTTCCAAAGCCTGAAATCTGATTGACATAATTGCTAAATTTTCGGCAAAGCAACTGTTTTTAATCATTTTGTCCAAAAAAATGGATGCATATGTTCATAAAATGTGATTATAGGGGTCATTACGCTAAAAAAATGAGGTCAAAAGTCAAGTATTATATATATAATAAAAAATAATAATGTGAAGAGGAAGGGAACAACTTTTATAAGGAAGCTGAATCTTGTAAAATACCTTTGTTCCTCAATATTTTACCCGCATGGAAGTGACCGTTTCTACGGCGGAACAGCTCCGCCTGACTGCCGAAGAATTTGATTTGATTTGTAAAAAACTAGGGCGAACTCCCAACTTTAATGAACTCTGTGCTTTCTCTGGGATGTGGAGCGAGCATTGCAGCTACAAGAATTCAATCAAGTGGTTGAAAACCTTGCCAAGAGAGGGGGGAAGAATGTTAGTGAAGGCCGGAGAAGAAAATGCGGGCTTAATGGATATCGGCGACGGATTGGGAGTGGTATTTAAAATTGAATCGCATAACCACCCCTCAGCGATAGAACCCTTCCAAGGTGCGGCCACAGGCGTAGGAGGAATACACAGAGATATTTTTACCATGGGCGCGCGGCCAATTGCTGCTTTGAATTCTCTTCGTTTTGGTTTATTGGAAGATGAAAAAACGCAACACTTGCTTGCGGGCGTGGTACACGGGATCGGTCATTACGGAAATTGTTTTGGTGTGCCCACCGTGGGGGGTGAAATTTATTTTGATCGATGCTATCACACCAACCCACTTGTGAATGCGATGAGTGTGGGAATTGTCAAAGCCGGACAAACTGTTTCTGCCACGGCCGAGGGAATTGGAAATCCTGTGCTGTTTGTGGGAAGTGCTACAGGAAAAGACGGAATTGGTGGTGCATCCTTTGCTTCTGCAGATATCACCGCAGAAAGTGCAAAGGAATTACCAGCTGTACAAGTTGGGGATCCATTTCAAGAGAAAAAATTATTGGAAGCGTGTTTAGAAGTAATTCAAACAGGCGCCGTGGTGGGGATGCAAGATATGGGTGCAGCAGGTATCATTTGTTCAACAGCAGAAATGAGTGCTAAGGGTGGTGTTGGAATGCGTATTGATTTGGACAAGGTTCCAACACGACAGCCCAACATGAAAACCTGGGAGTTGTTACTGAGCGAAAGTCAGGAAAGAATGCTGTTGGTTGCTGCGAAAGGCAAAGAAGAGTTGGTCAAAAAAGTTTTTGAAAAGTGGGACCTTCCTTGTGCAGTTATTGGCGAAGTAACAGGAGATGGTCTTTTGAATTTTTATATGCATGGTAAGCTGGATGCTTCCATACCAGCCCATGAATTGGTATTGGGAGGTGGTGCTCCCCAATACGACAGAGCTTTTTCTAAGCC
>CAIRNW010000218.1 GCA_903879995.1 uncultured Bacteroidota bacterium | reverse complement strand
TGCCAGGGCATGCAGTGGTAGCCATTCAATATGCGCTGGGTATTTGGCTTTCCTCCATTGCGGCTTTGATGCTCAATACTCGTTTTAAAATCAGTTTGCATACGTTGGCATTGGGAGTTACACTTTGTTTGTTGGTACAAATGGCACTTCGGGAAAGCTTGTATTATGGCAGCTGGCTATCCATTGCTTTACTTATAACAGGGCTGGTTTCTTCGGCCCGGTTATACCTTGATGCACACCGCCCTCGCGAGATTTACTGGGGTCTTTTTATAGGGGCTTTATCCGTTTTTATAGCGGGGTATTTTGTTTAAAATACTGATAAGCAGTGGGTTATTTCCCGGCTTTTTCCCGAAAAATCCCCAAAAAATTGTTCCAAAATAATTAGTTTTTATTTGCTAAAAGTATTAGTTTTGTTTTCTAAACCAATAAAACATGTCTTCTAATAACGACAAGCTGAAAGCCCTGAAGCTGACCATGGATAAGATCGATAAAGATTATGGAAAGGGTAGTGTGATGATGATGAATGAAAAGGCCGAAGTGCTACAAGAAGTAATATCAACTGGTTCTATTGCGCTTGATTCCGCACTTGGAATTGGCGGACTTCCCAAAGGAAGAATCGTAGAAATATATGGTCCGGAATCTTCTGGTAAAACTACCATCGCAATTCATGTAATTGCGGAAGCACAAAAGAAAGGAGGCATGTGTGCCATTATTGATGCAGAGCATGCATTTGATAGTAGCTATGCACAAAAATTAGGAGTGAATGTAGAAAGCCTTCTGATCTCTCAGCCAGACTACGGTGAGCAAGCGTTGGAAATTGCGGATCGTTTGATTTTATCTGGTGCATTGGATGTAGTGGTGATTGACTCCGTAGCGGCATTGGTTCCTAAGAGTGAATTAGAAGGTGAAATGGGAGATAGCAAAATGGGATTACATGCGCGTTTGATGAGTCAGGCTTTGCGAAAACTTACGGCTACTATCGCAAAGACAAATACCATTTGCATTTTCATCAATCAGTTGCGTGAAAAGATTGGCGTGATGTTTGGTAATCCTGAAACAACAACTGGCGGTAATGCATTAAAGTTTTATGCTTCTGTTCGTTTGGACATTCGCCGTACACAACAAGTAAAAGATGGAGATGAAGCTATCGGTAACCATGTAAAAGTGAAAGTGGTAAAGAATAAAGTAGCTCCTCCATTCCGTGCTGCCGAGTTTGATATCATTTTCGGTGAAGGAATTTCTAAGGCGGGTGAGATCATCGACATGGGTACTGAACTGGGTATTATTAATAAGAGTGGAAGTTGGTACAGCTATAATGACGATAAATTGGGTCAAGGAAGAGAATCTGTAAAACAGCTTATGCTGGATAATCCAGAATTGGCCGCCGAGATTGAAGCTAAGATTCGTGAAAAAATAAAAGAGGCGCAAAACGCCTAATCTTATCCATTAATAATCAATGGGTTATTTAAGACCTGCCTCCGAAAGGACAGGTCTTTTTGCTTTTTTAACCTATTGGTAATATAAATCAATGTTTAAACATTGTATATTTGCTCTCCCAAATTGAACTTCCTGGGACTTTGTTCGTTTAACTACTTACCGCTATGACAGACAAAAGTGCAAACAAGAAAGGTTGGACTAAAAAGGCGCTCTATGCGTTTCTTTTTGTGTTGGTGTTGGGAGGTGCGGCGTATTGGTATATCATGAACGAAAAATTTGATGATACGGCAGCCGCTCAATCGGCTTATACTGTTTCTGCACAAGATTTAATTAATGCTTATCAGTCTAATGATAGTTTAGCCAATGCTACCTATCGCGAACAAATTATTACGGTACAAGGAAGAGTTACCGAGGTGGAAGCTGCGGATACTACAGTTAATATAAAGTTTACTGATCCTGTTACGGGTTCGTACTTAATTTTTGATTTTCAGTCCCAACATGTTGCAGATGCTAAAGTTGTACAAGCCGGGGATAGTGTATCCATCAAAGGTTCCTGCAGTGGAAATATTTTTAGCCAGTTGCGTAAAGCACATATGATTAGTTTTAAACGTTCCGTTTTAGTTAATAAATTTTAAACCTCAAAAACAATAAATATGAAAAAAACAGTTCTTGTACTTTCTTTGATTGCTTTCACAAGCGTATTATTTGCGCAAACTAAAAAAACAACCTCAGCAACTGTAGCTTTTGACGCAACTACTGCACTTGATGCATTGCCAAAGGCTGAAAACAAAACAGTAATTGCTGAGATCGATACTAAAACTGGTCAAGTAGGATTTGAAGCAGCTGTAAAGAATTTTGCATTCACTAACCCTACTATTCAGGCACACTTCAATGAGGAAAGATGGTTGAATTCTGATAAGTTTCCTGCTTTTACTTTTATGGGTAAAATCAGTGATGTAACCAAGTACAACTTTTCTAAGAATGGCGTGTACAATGTTACTGTTACTGGTCAACTTACTATTAAGGATAAGACCAATAATGTTACGGCTCCCGCTACTATTGAAGTAAAGAATGGTGTTTTAACAGCTACTGCTTCTTTTACAATTGTATTAGCTGATTATGGTGTTCAGGTTGGTAACAGCGGAAAAATTGCTGGCGAACCCAAGATCACCGTATCTGCAGAGTTGAAGTAATTATAAGTTTAGTTATAACCAAAGGGCTGTCCTAATTTTGCAGGACGGCCCTTTTTTATCTATGCCCTTCAACCTTCATTCACCTTTTACACCTGCTGGTGATCAGCCCGAAGCTATTCGGCAGCTGACAGAAGGGCTTGTGGCTGGCGAAAAATTCCAGACTCTTTTGGGCGTTACAGGAAGTGGTAAAACTTTTACCATGGCCAATGTTATTCAGCAGGTACAAAAGCCCACCTTGGTACTGACACATAACAAAACGTTGGTAGCACAGTTGTATGGTGAGTTTCGACAGTTTTTTCCTGAGAACGCAGTAGAGTATTTTGTTTCTTACTACGATTATTACCAACCGGAGGCTTATATGCCCGTGAGCGATACGTACATTGAAAAAGATCTTTCCATCAATGAAGAATTAGATAAACTTCGATTGAGAGCTACGTCTAGTTTATTGAGTGGCCGCCGTGATATTATTGTAGTGGCATCCGTGAGTTGTATTTATGGTATGGGAAACCCGGTTGATTACATGAATGGGATTATTCGTTTGGAAAAGGGACAGCTTATTTCTCGTCAAGCCTTCTTGCATGCATTGGTTAATTCTTTATATAACCGAACTACTCTTGAATTTGAAAGGGGAACATTTCGCGTAAAAGGGGATACCGTTGATATTAATATTCCTTATTTGGATGTGGGTTATCGTATTCATTTTTTTGGGGACGAAATTGAGTTGCTTGAAACTATTGAAGTGATTTCCGGGAAAAGAATTAGTGCCATGGATAACGTGGCTATTTTTCCTGCTAATTTATATGTAGCTCCCAAGGATGTTTTACAGCAAGTGATTTATGAAATTCAGGACGAAGCATTGGCCCAAGAGAATTATTTCAAATCACAGGGAAAATTGATAGAAGCACAGCGGCTCAAAGAACGAGTGAATTATGACTTGGAAATGATTCGTGAATTAGGTTATTGTAGTGGGATTGAAAACTATTCCCGATTTTTTGATCGTCGTAAACCGGGTACTCGTCCCTTCTGTTTACTGGATTATTTCCCCTCTGATTATTTGATGGTGATTGATGAGAGTCATCAGACTATTCCCCAAGTGAGTGGAATGTATGGTGGGGATCGTAGTCGTAAACTAACACTGGTTGATTACGGATTTCGATTGCCCTCTGCGTTGGATAACCGGCCATTAAATTTTCATGAGTTTGAATCACTACAGCAACAAGTAGTTTTTGTTTCAGCTACCCCAGGTAATTACGAATTAGAGAAGTGTGAAGGAGTGGTAGTTGAACAAGTAGTTCGTCCTACTGGTTTATTGGATCCCCCCATTCAAGTTCGTCCTAGTAAAAATCAAATAGATGATCTCTTAGACGAAATTGACAAGCGTGTAAAACAAGGTGATCGGGTATTAGTAACAACACTGACCAAGCGAATGGCTGAAGAGATGAATAAGTATTTGCATCGGATTGATATTCGTTCAAAATTTATTCATAGTGATGTGGATACACTCGAGCGAGTTGAAATTTTGCGGGCCTTGCGATTAGGTAAAATCGATGTATTGGTGGGCGTTAATTTATTAAGGGAAGGGTTGGATATTCCTGAGGTTTCGTTAGTTGCCATTCTGGATGCTGATAAAGAAGGCTTTTTGCGGAATGAAAAATCATTGACACAAACGGCAGGGCGTGCAGCGCGAAACGTCAATGGGCTGGTAATTTTTTATGCGGATAAGATCACCGATAGTATGCAACGTACCATTGATGAAACCACCCGTCGACGACAAAAACAAATGGATTACAACCAAGTTCACGGTATTACCCCTACTACCATTCAAAAATCTACCCAAGAGGTATTTGCTCAAACCTCGGTATTAGATATTCTGGATGCCGGAGGCGATGCCAATGCCATGGCTGCGCATACCATGAAACAACTTACTGCTGTTTTGGACGAACAAGTTGAGTATACTTCTAAGTCAGAACTCGAGAAAGCTATCAAAAAAGTCAGGAAGGAAATGGATAAAGCGGCCCAGCGACAGGATTATATGGAAGCGGCTAGTCTTCGAGACGAAGTATTCCGGTTAGAGGCTCGATTGAAAGAGTTATAAGCAGCGTTTAGCACTAGTTCCTGTCCTGAATAGTTATCTTAGCAATATGGAGAAAAAGGTGTTTTTACTAGATGCATTTGCGCTGGTTTTTCGTGCTTATTATGCATTGATCAGAAGTCCAAGACTCACTTCAACCGGTAAAAATACCAATGCGCAGTTTGGTTTTACTAATGCATTATTGGAATTAATCAATAAGCAAAAGCCCTCTCATATGGCCGTTTGTTTTGATACAGCTGCTCCTACCGAAAGACATACCGATTTTGCGGATTATAAAGCTAATCGTCAAGAAACTCCTGAGGACATATTGGCTGCGGTACCTGATATCAAAAATATTATTCGCGCTTTTAATATTCCCATCATTGAATGTGATGGATACGAAGCGGATGATGTAATTGGAACACTGAGTAAGCAAGCAGAAAAAGCGGGGTATACCGTGTACATGGTTACGCCTGATAAAGATTATGGCCAACTGGTTTCTGAGCAAATCAAAATTTATAAACCTGCCTATGGGGGTAATGATGCTGAAATTTTAGGTCCGGCAGAGGTTTGTGCCAAGTGGAATATTCAAGAGGTGAGCCAGGTTATCGATATGTTAGGAATGATGGGCGACGCTGTTGATAATATTCCAGGTATTCCTGGGGTGGGAGAAAAAACCGCAGCAAAGTTTTTGCAGGAATATGGCACGCTTGAAAATACGCTCGCCAATGCAGATCAGATTAAAGGAGCGATGGGGGAGAAAGTCCGTAAAGGAAAAGAACTGGCTATTCTCTCTAAAAAATTAGCTACCATTATCACTAGTGTTCCTGTTGAATTTCATGAAGAGGATTTCAAATTGAAAGATTGGAACAAGGAAGATTTGAAAACTATTTTTTCTGAACTTGAATTTAGAACGCTTGGTAAACGTTTATTGGGTGAGGATTTTGTTCCTCCTCCACCTCCTCGCTCAGTGGTAGAGAAGGAAATGCCACAGGGGGTACAAACTGATTTATTTGGAAATATCATAGGAGGAACTGCATCATTATCTGCAGATAAAGCCGATTCTACTTCTGCTGAAACTTCTCCTGCTTTTTTTGAAGCCGAGGATGATTTGCCGGCAGGTCCAGCTGACAAGAATATTCATAATACGCCTCATCAGTATGAAGTAGTGGAAGGAGAGTCAGCCATTAAAAAACTAGTGCAGGAATTATCAGCGCATACTGAAATTTGTTTTGATACAGAAACAACCGGCC